>CAZLJG010000012.1:0-24133 GCA_964559545.1 uncultured Solibacteraceae bacterium
CCACCACCGGCATCGCCCTCACGGCGCTCGCCGTCTTTCTCACCAGCGCCTTCTTCCTCTATCTGCTGCTGACCCAGTTCTTCGGCGTCGAGCTCAGCATCGGAATCTGAGGCCGCCGGGATCTGAGGCCGCCGGCCTCAGATCCCGGCGGGGCTTGTGCAACACAGCTGGAAGGTCGAAGGACTCGAGCGCACGGCGCTCGTCGCAGGGCCGAAGCCGGGCTCGACGCGCGGGGTCGCCCCGCCAGTCGTGCTGGTGTTTCACGGCCACGGCGGTGGCTCCGCGCAGGCCTCGCGGTCTTTTGGGATCCACGCCGCGTGGCCAGAGGCCGTCGTGATCTACCCGCAAGGGGTGCCCACCGTGGGCAGACTCACCGATCCGGAGGGTCGCCTGCCAGGCTGGCAACACAGGCCCGGTGAAAACAACGACCGCGACCTGAAGTTTGTGGACGTGATCCTCGCGTGGGTCGAGCGCACGTATGGTCTCTCGCCATCGAGGACGTTTGCGGCGGGCCACTCTAATGGCGGCTCGATGGTGTACGTGCTCTGGGCGGCCAGGGCCGATCGTTTCGCAGCGTTCGCGCCGTCGTCCTCTGTGTTCCGTCAGGATATGAGCGCGCGGGCAACGCCGAAGCCGGCGTTCATTGTGGCCGGTCGCAAGGATCCCCTTGTGCTGTTCTCCGCGCAGGAGCGCAGTCTGCAGTCGGTACTGCGCCTGAATCACGCCTCACCCACGGGCCAGCCCGACGGACGAGGCACCGTGCGGCACGTGTCGAACGCCAACGCCGACGTCGTGACGTACATCCATTCCGGCGGCCACCAGTTGCCCGACGACGCCGGAGCGCTGATGATTCGATTTTTCAGGACGTTTGCACAGTAGGGGCTACACGTCGCGTTCAACCGCCAGCGCCATACCCAGTCCTCCGCTGACACAGAGCGTGGCGAGCCCGCGGCGGGCGCCGCGGCGCACCATTTCATGGAGCAGCGTCACGAGAATGCGCGCGCCGGTCGCACCGATAGGATGACCAAGCGCAATCGCACCACCGTTGACGTTCAGTTTCTCTGCGGGAATCGGCAGGTCCTTGAGCACCGCCAGCACCTGCACGGCAAACGCCTCGTTCAACTCGACGAGGTCTACATCGTCCATCGTCCAGCCGATCTGCGCGAAGAGCTTCCTCACCGCGGGCACGGGACCGATGCCCATGATGCGCGGATCCACACCTGCAGTGGCCCAGCCGACAATGCGCGCCATCGGGGTCAGGCCGCGACGTGTGGCCTCGGCTTCGTCAGCGAGGACGAGCGCGGCGCCGCCATCGGTGATGCCTGATGCGGAACCAGCCGTAATGATGCCGGGATGTCCTTCGACGTTTCCAAATGTCAGCGGCAACTTGCGAAGGCCTTCGATCGTGCTGCCGGCGCGTGGATGTTCATCGATCGTTAATTCGACAGGCTTGCCCTTGCTGTCGTGCCCGGGCGCCGCGACCATCTCGGCCGCAAAGTGCCCTGCCGCGATCGCCGCCTCGGCCTTCTGCTGGCTCGCGAGTGCAAACGCGTCGGACTCGTCCTTCGTGATGCCGTACTGTCGCGCGAGGATCTCGGCCGTTTCACCCATAATCAGGCCCGACAACGAGCAGCGGAATCCATCGCGGTACATGGCGTCCACCAGGGTGAAGTTCCCCATCTTGTGGCCCCACCGCGCGTCTTCCGCATCCACCATGTACGGCATGCGGCTCATCGACTCGATGCCGCCGGCGAGCACGAGTTTCGACTGCCCGAGCAGAATGGCCTGCGCGCCAAGCGACACCGACTGCAGCCCTGATGCGCACGCCTGGTTGATGGTTTGCGCGGGCACCGTGAACGGCAGCCCCGCGCGCTGACAGACCTGCCGCGCAGGATTTGGACCGGACCCGGCTTGCCGGCCGTGTCCGAAGAACGCTTCATCAATCTCGTCTGGCGCGATGCCGGAGCGCTCAATCGCGGCCTTCGCTGCTCGCGCGCCAAGGTCGGCAGGATGTGTTTGTCGAAGCGTGCCGCCATAGCGGCCAATGGCGGTGCGCGCAGCACCAAGAATCACGACGGGCATGGAGGGATCTTACTAGCGCCGCAGGTGCTGCAGGTAGTCGCCGGAGGGAATGAACTCCGCGTGACCGAGCGGTGCGTTGTAGAAGTAGATCCACGCGGTGGTGGCCGACTCGTCATCGAGTGTCACGGACACCGACTGGCGCTGATACAGGCTCCGGTCGGCGTCCGTCGGGTCGTACCCTTCGATGGCATCCAGACCTTCGAGCACCTGGTCCGGTTCGTTCGTCTCGTATACCTCGCCCCAGATGCGGCCTTCGGCCGCAGGCACAGCGGCCGGATACAACCCCACGTCGTAGAGCTGGCCTGACACCCACCCGCGACCAATGAAGGTCAGGTGGTCATCAATGCCGGCACGACGACGCCGGTCGAACCCTGCCATGAGGGTGCCGTAGAAAAAGACGCGGGTTGGCAACTTGACCTCATTCTAGAGGTCCAGGGGTCCAGGGGTCCAGAAGTCCAGGAGTCCTACATAGCAAAAGGGCGGCAGGTTGCCCTGCCGCCCTCGGAATTTCGTGCGTTGATAACGACCGGTTACTGGCGGTCGATGCGCGGCTGGCCTTCGTTGGCCATGTCGGCGATGCTCTTGAGCGTGTCGATCATCTCGGGCGACACCGAGAAGCTCAGCGCGACCGTCTTGCCCGAGCCCGACATCTGGAGCGAATTGATCAGCATGTCGACGCGGGGGTCGTTGCCCGACACCAGACGTCCCATCGCCAGACCACCCCGCACCACGTCGCGAAGATTCTCGGCCGAGGCATCGTCGGTGGCTTCGGCGCGCAGCGTGCCCGTCACACCACCGTTGACCCGGGTGGACACCGCGAACCACTGCACGGCCGGCAGGTGCTGCTTGATCTGCTCGGGCATGTCGGGCGAACCCTTGATGGCGTCGAAGCGCCCCACGGCCCAGGCGCTCTGCCCGGTCTGGATTTCGCCGATGTACTTCATCAGCTCATCGTTCGTGGTCGCGTTCTTGCCTGATGCCTTGGCGTCGATGGCGGCCTTGACGGCGGTTTCGCTGCCCACGGCCAGAAGCCCGGTTTCGAGGAACGCGAGCGCAAATGTTTCGCTCTTCTCCACGACATCCCGCGGCATCCCATCAGCATGCATCGTCTGCGGATTCGCGACGACCAGCCGGACGCCGTTGTACTGCTCCATCGTGCCGCCGTGCTGCCGGATGACGCCTTCGATCTGGCCGTCATTGAAGCGGCCGCGCACGAGGACGAGGCCATGTTTGTCGGGTTCGCCCACCGTTGAGGCCGCGAGCACCGTGTCAATGTCGTGTTCGATGTCGATGCCCGTCTGGCGCTGGAACTCGTCGCGTTCCTCACCGCTCGGAATGACAGCGATCATCTTCTGGCGGAACTCCGAGTTCATCACCTCACGCACGTTCGCGAAGCCGACCATCGCGGCATCGGCCGGGAGGTACGCCATTTCGCTCGGACCGCGGCTCGTTGACGTCAGGCTCAGGCCACCGTTGTAGAAGGCGACCAGTCCGGTGCAGAGTCCAAGGACCACAATTGCGGTCGATCCAACCATGAAGTAGCGGGTGCGTTTGTTCATACGGTGTTGACCTCTGCCACGTGTATACGCAGATTCTGCCTGAAAGGTCCCGATTCCGGGACCGTTCGTCCCACAAAAATACCTGAGAATAGGCCCGGAATGATTGAACTCCTCAAAAATGGCCCTGTCGCCACCCTCCGGCTGAACCATGGCCGGGTCTCTGCCCTGGATCTGGAACTCTGCCGGGCCCTCCGGGAGCAGGTCGACGCCCTGCGGGATTCCCCGGTGGAGGCCGTGGTGCTGACCGGCACCGGGTCGGCCTTCTGCGCCGGGGTGGACCTCCACCGGGTGCTGGCGGGTGGGTCGGCCTACCTGCGGGAGTTCATGCCGGCGATGGAGGCCTGTTTCGAGGCCCTGCTGACCTTCCCCAAGCCCCTGGTCGGAGCCATCAACGGACACGCCATCGCCGGGGGCTGCATCATCGCGGCCACCTGTGACTATGCAGTGCTGGCCGACGGCAACGCCCGCCTTGGGCTGACGGAACTGGCGGTGGGGGTCCCCTTCCCGGTCCTGCCCCTGGAGATCGTCCGGGCCAGGGTCCAGGAACCGGGCCTCCATGAACTGATTCTCGGTGCCGGAACGGTGTTGCCGGCGCGCGCGCTGGAGCTTGGCCTGGTGCACGAGGTGGCCCCGGCCCCGGACGTCCTGCCCCGGGCCATGGCTCACGCGGAGCGCCTGGCGGCTATCCCCCGGGTCGCCTTTTCGTTGACCAAGCGGTCACTCGTGGCTCCGGTGCTCGACCGGGTGCGCGCGGCACGCGACATTGATGCCGCCGTCACCGCTGCCTGGGAATCGCCGGACGTGCTGGAGCCCGTCCGGCGCTACATGGAGGGTCTGAAAAAGTAAGGCTACTGCTCGAGCACGTATTCGCGTCGGGCGACGATCCGGGCCGCGAGTCCAAGGAAGACCACGAGGATGAGCGTCATCGTGACCACCGAATTGGTCAGCGACGGGGTCTCGCGGAAGATGGCCTGCAGCAGGCTCGCAGTTGAGTCGTTCGGCATGGCGTGGGGCACGAGGCCCTGGAGGTAATACGCCACGGAAAACAGCTTGAACGAACCGGGGAACGCGAGCACGGCGGTTTCCCAGCCAAAGATAAACGCGAGCCCGATCAGCAGCGGCCGCTTGAAGTAGGCGCCGATGAAGGCAAACACGGCGCCGTAGACGGCCAGGCCCACCGCCACAATGCCGAGGTCCTTGATGAGGTCGAGGAAGTTGGCGCCGAGGCTGCCCCCCATCGGAATCACGAGCACCCAGACGAGCACGATCGACGGCAACACCACGAACACGGTGCAGGCGAGATAGGCCAGGTACTTGCCGATCAACACGGCTTCACGCGCGATCGGGCGGGTGAACAGGTACGTGATGGTCTTGTCTTCGACTTCATCCGCGATGAGCGACGTGCCATAAAACACGCCGAGCACGGGCACGCTGAACTTCATGAAGAAGGCCCAAATCATCAGGCCGAAGATCGCCGGACCATTCACGGCCATGTTGTTGATGCGGATGCCCGAGGCCCCCGCGAGATCAAACAACCGGATGACCAGCGCCATGAGCACGGGCAATCCGACGACCAAGCCCATGAAGATGGTGCGGCGGGACCACAACATCTCGCCGAGCGAAATTTCGAACACTCGGAGCGAGGCGGTCACGAGACCAGGCGCGTTGCGCTGAGGCTGTGTCATTGCTTCACCAGATACTTAAAGACCGCCTGCAGGTTGTCGTCCGGCGACGTCACTTCGTCCACCGCGCCGCACTGCCCGTCCGCCACCAGTTCCGTCAGCCGCGAGTAGAACTCGTCCGGCTTCCCGGTTTCCACGACCACGGCCCCCGGTTCGAACCGCATGCTGATCACGTCGGCGTGCGTCAGGAATTCCTTCGCGAGTCCCCGCGGATCTTCCGCGCGAATGTAGACCGTGTGCGGATGTTCGTCGATGAGGTCGCGAATCTGGTGGACATTGCCTTCCGCCAGAATGCGGCCGTTGTTGATGAGCAGGATGTTCGGCGTCATCAATTCGACTTCGTGCAGGATGTGGCTCGAGACGAGGATGCTTTTCCCCTGCTTCGCCCACTCACGAATCATCTTCATCGTCTTCCGGCGTCCCAGCGGGTCCATGCCGGTCAGCGGCTCGTCGAGGATGAGCAGTTCGGGGTCGTGCACGATGGCCTGCGCGAGCTTGCAGCGCTGACGCATGCCCTTTGAGTAGGCGCCAATCTTCTTGTTGGCCGCATCCATCATGTCCACGGCTGTGAACGCACGCTCCGCCGCCTGGGCGGCTTCCTTTTCAGAGAGCCCGTTGAGCCGCACCAGAGCGGTGACCCACTCAAGGCCGGTCATCCGCTCGTAGAAGGCATCCTGCTCCGGGCAGAAGCCGATGCGGAAATACAGCCCGGGGTTCTGCCAGATCGGTTCGCCCAGCACCTTGACGCTGCCCTTGCTGGGGCTGAGCTGTCCGGTGATGAGTTTCATGAACGTGCTCTTGCCGGCGCCGTTCGGCCCCAGCAGGCCGGTGATGCCTGGCGGCACAGTGACCGTCACGTCATTCAGGCCAATGACCTGACCGTACCACTTGGAGAGATGGTCAGCCGCAACGATCATGACACCACCTCCACACCGCGGACGCGCCGTTCAAGAATCGAGATGGAGACGACGACAAGCGCGAGCAGCACCATCACACAGATCACCGTGGGCACTTCATACCGCGGAGCCTTCCGGAAGATCACGTCGATGACCGGTTCGAGATTGGCGCCGATGGAGACCCACGCGACGCGGGTGGAGCCGAAGATGGACGATAACGCGCCATAGAGCGCCGCCGTGAAGAATATGGCGCCGGTATACATCACCGCCACGAAGCGGCTCGACTTCGACAGCGACGACAGGGCCAACATCGTGAACGAGGCCACGCCGACGATGACGAGGCTGCCGAGGGTCACAGCAGGAATCAGAAACAGATTCGCCTTGATGAAGTCCAGATTGCCGGCAAACGCCATCTGCATCAGCAACAGCAGCCAGCCGGGCACCAGCGTCACGAACAACAGGAAGGTCGCGAGCACCAGCAGTTTCCCGCCGATGTATTCCGCCCGCAGCATCGGCTTCGACAGGTAAATCTGCAGCGCGTTTGCGCGCCGGTCGTTGGCGATGAGGCCGGCGCCGACGTAGATCGTCATGAAGAACACAAAGACGCTCTGCTGTTCCAGGAAGTCGCGGAAGGTGTCGGCATTGATGGACAGGAAACCGGAGGCCTGGGGCACGGCCGTCGCGAAGTACATCTGGACCAGGCGCACAATCACCGGGATCCACGCAAACAACATCAGCGCCAGGAACGCGCGCTTGGCCAGCATCTGGCGGATGCCGTCCGACGCAATCACGCGCCAGGCATGCCCGACCGGGCGGCGCTCACCCTCGTACCGGCGATAGGACTGATCGTGAATGGGACTCATACTTCACCTATCGCGCGCGCGAACACGTCTTCGAGTGTCGGCAGGCTCGCCTTCAGATGCCGGACCTGCACGTGGGACTGACCGGCGATGCCGCAGATCTTGCGCTGGTCTTCCCCGGGCGCGTTGACCGCGCCGCGTACAAACACGCGCATGATGTCTTCGTCGGTTTCCTGGCAGTCCATGCCGACTGCCTCAAGCGCCGCGATGAACGGGGCCAGGTCGCCCTTGACGCGCACTTCATAGACGCGTCCACTCGGGCCTTTCAGGTCTTCGATGGTGCCGTGTGTGGCCACCGTGCCTTTGTCGAGCACCACGACGTGGTCACACACATACTCGACGTCGGGCAGCAAGTGGGACGACAGGATCAGATTGATGCCCTTGTTGTGGGCGATGTCGCGGATGAGCGTGAGCATTTCCTCGCGCCCCTTCGGATCCATGCCGTTGGTGGGCTCATCGAGGAACACCAGGTCGGGGTCGTGCACCAGCGCCTGTGCGAGCTTGATGCGCTGCTTCATGCCCGTCGAATAGGTCTCGACGTTCCGGTAGCGGGCCTCGCCGAGTCCCACATAAAAGAGGACTTCGTGGGCTCGCTGCATCGCGTCGGCCTTTGGCAGCCCGGCGAGCTGACCGCAGTAGGCGACGAAGGTCACGGCGTTCATGCCGGGGATGTGTCCGTCGGTCTCGGGCATGTAGCCGATGCGGGCCCGGACCTCCAGCGGCTTGTCCGCCACATTCATGCCCAGCACCTCAAGGCGTCCGCTGGCCGGGGGGATGAACCCCAGCAGCGACTTGAGCATGGTGCTCTTGCCGGCGCCGTTGGGCCCGAGCAGCCCGACAGCCCCAGGGGGGAAGATCGCGCTCACGTCACGCAACGCGCGATTCTTGCCGTAGATGACGCTCACGCGATCGAGGACGACCGCGGGGGATGTGTCCGCCATAAGTCAGTAGCGTATACGCACAGGTGCGACTTGGAGTTCGTCCGCCGCGAAATTACGACGTACCACGAAGTCCAAGCGCGTCGGCCTCGAGGCGCAGGAATTCAATCACATTTGTGATGTGCTCTGCGAGCGGCAGACCGATCTCCGCAGCGCCCTTGTGCAGGTCCTCACGCGGCACCGCCCGGGCAAAGGCCTTGTCCTTCATGCGCTTGATGACGGAGGAGGCTTCAAGGTCCATGACGCTCTTTGATGGCCGGACGAGCGCCGCCGCCGTGATGAACCCCGCCATCTCATCACAGGCAAACAGCGTCTTTTCCAGCGGGGTCTCCCGCGTCACGCCGCTGTAGTCCGCGTGCGACAGGATGGCCCGGGTCACCCACTCGGGGTACCCGAGGCCCTTCAGAATCTCGACCCCGCGGTACGGATGGTTCTCCCGATCGGGGTACTTCTCGTAGTCAAAGTCGTGGACCAGAGCGACAAATCCCCACGCCTCTTCGTCCTCACCTGCGCGCCGGGCGTACCCGCGGACCGCCGCTTCCACCGCGAGCAGATGTTTGCGCAGACTCTCGCTCTGCACATGTTCCGTGACCAGGGCCCACGCGCGGGCTCTCGACAAATCGCTCATCACCTACCGCCCTCCGGGCATCGGCACTTCCGTGAATCCCGCCGGCACCTCAAACACGGAATCCGGGACGTCTTCTTCAGCGACCTTCAGCACCACGGTTTCCAGTTCGAACGCCGCGGGCACCGATGTGCGCACGATCGACCGCATCAGGAAGCCCTCCATGTCGCCGGTCATGAACTTGTCGAGGCCCAGCTCCGCCAGAGGACCGGCCGACATCATGCCCGCGCCAATCTTGGAATACTTCGGGAACGCCGGCGCCATCCACATGTCCCCGTCGACGACCACTTCCTTCGGGATCATCGCGAGCAGTTCGGGCGGCAGCATGCTGAGGTCCACACCCTCCGGCATCGGCACCGGCATCCGCATGTTCATCGTGACCTTCTCGGTCCGGAACCCCGACAGCATCTCGAACATCCCGGTGCGCTTCGAAGTGATGACTGGCTTCATCTGCGCCATCATGTTCGCCATCTCCTTCGCCGCCTCGGGGTCGGCTGACGGGTCGTTCATCTTCCACCACGTCTTCGCTTTGGGATCGAAGCCCACCATCGTGCCGTCCACCCGTGTCAGCATGACCGTGCCGGCAGGAAACCCGCCGAACGCCTTGGAGTATTCGATGCGCGTCCGGCCATCCTCGTGGACGGTGGTCACCGACTCCACCCCTTCAGGCCCGCCGAACTGTTCCTGGATCATCTGGGTGACCATGTCGCCCATCCCGGCCAGCAGCCCGGTGGCCGGCGCGCCCCCAGCCACGGCCCTGGCGGTCATCTTTGACGTGAAGCGCAACTCGGCCGACAGCGGTGCGGACACCACGGCGACCAGGACCACGACGACGGCTATCCACATTCGGCGCATTTTGCCTCCCATTTGCTGACGATTATGCCTTGTGAAGGCCCTGTGCAGTCCTGAACAGCCCCCGGGCCGGAGTGTGGTATGGTTGTGTTCATCCAGCCGAACTGAATACTTCAGTTCCCACGGAGAGGGTGTTCGCCATGCCCTCGTCGGCCGCCCATTTTGGGCGTTTCAATGACAGTGCTCACGATTCGCACGCCGTTGAAGTTGTTTCAGCCGCGTACGATGGCGATTTCAGCACGTGAGTATTTCGAGAACACATATGACTAACATGACAGGCACGATCAAGCGTTTGGTAAGCGACAAGGGTTTCGGTTTCGTTGCGGCGACCGATGGCAACGAGTACTTCTTCCACCAGTCGGCGGTCGTCGACGCGCAGTTCGATCAGCTGCGCGAAGGCCAGGCCGTGACGTTCAACACCGGCCAGGGCCCGAAGGGTCCGCGCGCCGAGAACGTTCGCCTCGCGTAAGATTGCGCGGTTTACACAACCGGCTCCCGGGCTCACGCCTGGGAGCCGGTTTCTTTTTGTACACGACAATCCCCCGCGTCGGGCGATACTGAGCCCATGAAATGGCAAGGGGGACGCGAGAGCCGGAACGTCGAAGATCGGCGCGGCCAGTCCGGGGGACGCCGACTCGGGATTGGTGGCGGACTCGGCGGCATCCTGCTGCTGCTCGCCGTCTCGTACTTTACCGGCGCGGATCCTTCGGATCTGCTGACCACGCTTGATCAGTCCGCCCCCTCATCCACCGCGGACACCGGTCCACCTGCGGATGACACCACGTCACGCTTTATGCGCGTTCTTCTGGCCGACACGGAAGATACGTGGACCGCGATCTTCCGCGAGCAAGGCCAGCAGTACACGGCGCCGACTCTGGTGCTGTTCCGCGAGTCCACCCCGTCAGCGTGTGGGCTCGGACAGGCCGCCATGGGGCCGTTCTACTGCCCCGGCGATCAGAAGGTCTATCTCGACCTCTCCTTTTTTGCCGAACTCGACACCCGCTTCGGCGCACCCGGCGAATTTGCGCAGGCCTACGTGGTGGCGCACGAAGTCGGCCATCACATCCAGACGATCACAGGCGCGATGGCGCAGCGGAACAATGGCGGCAACGCCGGATCCGTGCGCATCGAACTGCAGGCCGACTGCTACGCGGGTGTCTGGGGCCACTATGCCGCGCGCCGCGGACTCGTTGATCAAAACGACGTCAACGATGGCCTGGCGGCTGCCGCGGCGATCGGTGACGACCGTCTTCAACGTCAGGCGGGTGGACGCGTGTCCCCCGAATCATTCACACACGGATCCTCCGACCAGCGGGTCGAGTGGTTTCGCCGCGGTCTGACCAGCGGCCGGGTTGACGAGTGCGACACGTCCCGTCGTTAGTCCTCATCGTGATCGCGCTCGCCGCGGGCGTCACCGCGTGTGGGGCCGCCGTGAACTACACGCCGACTTCGGGTCAGCCCGGCAAGGACATGGTGTGGGTGCCGACGCCGGAAGACACCGTCGAGATGATGCTCAACCTGGCGGGCATCACCCCCAGTGACTACGTGATCGACCTCGGGTCCGGGGATGGCCGGTTTGTGATCGCAGCCGCGCAACGCGGCGCCCGTGCGCTGGGCATCGAATACAACGGCGACCTGGTGCGGCTCTCCCGCGAACGCGCGCGTCAAGCCGGCGTCAGCCGTCGCGCGCAGTTTCGCGAAGCCGATATTTTCGAGACGGACTTCTCGCAGGCCACCGTCCTCACGTTGTTCATGTTGCCGGACCTGATGTTGAAAATCCGGCCACAGATCCTCGCGATGCGGCCGGGCACACGAGTCGTCTCAAACACGTTTGAGATCGGCGGCGACGAATTCGGCAACGAGGCACCCGCGTGGGAGCCGGACGAGACGCAGCGGGTCACGACGGACTGCGCCTCGTGGTGTGTCGGGCATCTGTGGATCGTCCCTGCCCGCGTGGATGGATCCTGGAACCTGCACGGCACCACCTTGACGTTGACGCAGCAATTTCAGATGCTGTCCGGCACCATGGGCCAGACGCCGGTCACGGGCCGCGTGCGGGGCACGTCCGTCACGTTCTTCGTGGGGACCCGCAGCTACACGGGCACACTCAGCCCCGACGGCACCACGCTGGCTGGCATCGACTTCACCGCCACGCGCATTCGTTAAGGAGATTCCGATGATTCGATCGCGATTTCTACCCTGTCTTTGCCTCAGCCTGATCGTCGCGACCACGGTCGCCACGGCGCAGTCCACGCGTGTGCCCGGACACCAGCAGGCAAAATACGACCAGGACAACAACGGCTATCCGGACGCCGGCGTGATCGTCACGGGCAAGTACACGTCGGTGTACGCCTACGATGCCGGCGGCGCCTACTATTGGGACCTGGGTGACGGTCGCGTCTACGCCACGCCTGGTGTGGGATCAGTTGACGACCTCAACGCCACGACCCGCACGGTGTGCGACTACCAGATTCAGTATCGCGGCGACTTCAAAAACAATCCGGCGCAGGACTCCGGCTGGATCATGAACAACATCCTGTGCAAGGGATTCGACGCCCCGAACAAGGGCGCGTTTGTGTACCTGATGGTCCACGAGAGTGATCCGCGGTACACGGGAAATCCCGAATGGGCGCTGTGGGGCAACTGGGAATACCACGTCCTCACCGTCGCCGGTCAGGGCAATCTCGTCAGGAAACCCCTCACGGGTCCTGGGCTCTAATGTTCACAGCGAGGCATGGAGGACATGGAGGCTTTTTTTTGAAAACACATGCCCTCCACGTCTCGTTGTGAATTAAGAGATTCACGCGTTCACGGCATCGGGAGCGCGGGGTCGGCGTTGAAGTCGAGCGCCGACTCTGCCCCGCCTTCGAGGCGACGGAGCCCGGCCGCCGCGATCATGGCCGCATTGTCGGTCGAGAGGGACAGAGGCGGCACAAACACCGGCAGCCCTTCGATCACGCCACGCGCGAGCGCGTCTGCGCGCAGGCGGCTGTTGGCTGAGACGCCACCGGCTATCCCGACGCTGCGGGCCCCCAGTGCGGCTGCGGCCGCGAACGTGCGGTCCACGAGTGTCTCGACGACCACGCGCTGAAAACTCGCACAGAAGTCGTTGATCTCCTCGTCCGTCATCGGGCCGGCGTCCTGACGCTGCTGCAACAGTCGCACCGCCGCGCTCTTCAGCCCAGAGAAACTGAACTCCGTCATTCCCTCCAGATGTGGCTTGGATCGTGAGGGACCGGTGAACCGCGGTCGCGGCAACGCCACGGCCTGGTCGTTGCCCAGCTTCGCGCGACGATCCACCACGGGCCCACCGGGATACCCAAGGCCAAGCAGACGCGCGACTTTGTCGAAGGCCTCCCCCGCCGCATCGTCTCGCGTGCGCCCGACGAGTCGATACACGCCGAGCGCGGGCACCTCGTACAGGCTTGTGTGTCCACCGGACACGACGAGCACGACAGCCGGCAACGGAATCGGACCATGTTCGAGCCAGATGGACTCGATGTGTCCCGCCAGGTGATGGACCGGCACGATGGGTTTCGACAGCGAGAGCGCCGCGGCCTTCGCGTAGGACACACCCACGAGCAGGGCGCCGACCAGGCCCGGGCCCTGCGTCACCGCAAAAGCATCGATATCGGACCAGCCACAGTTGGCCGCTTCGAGCGCGCGATCAACAACGCCGCAGATGTCGCGCAGGTGTTGCCGCGACGCAAGCTCGGGCACCACCCCGCCCCACTCACGATGGATGGCTGTCTGCGAGGCAATGATGTTCGACTGCACCGCCCACGGCTTCGCCACGTCGCCAGTGGTCGCGATCACGGCAGCCGCGGTTTCATCACACGACGTTTCGATGCCAAGAATCTTCATGGACGGAGGCTCTGTTCGTACGGGGCGCGCGATATGCCCCCCTCTGTAATGATGCCCGAAATCAATCGGTGGGGCGTCACGTCAAACGCGGGATTCCAGACCGTTGCGCCATCGGGCACCACCTGGGTGCCGCCGACGTGTGTCACTTCCTTTGCGCTGCGTTCCTCGATGGGAATGCCGGTGCCGTCGGGCGTGTTGAGATCGATCGTTGAGCGCGGAGCGGCCACGTACATAGGCACGCCGTGTGCGTGTGCCATCATCGCCAGGGTGTAGGTCCCCACCTTGTTGGCCACATCGCCGTTCGCGGCAATGCGATCGGCGCCGACCACGACGAGGTCAATTTTCTGGTCCCTCAATAGCAGACCGGCCATCGAGTCCGTGATCACGGTCGTGGGGATCCCGTCCTTGATCAATTCCCACGCGGTGAGGCGCGCGCCCTGCAGAAACGGACGGGTCTCGTCGGCAAACACCTGGGCCACTTTGCCCTGCGTAAATGCCGACCGAATCACACCCAGCGCGGTGCCGTAGCCGGCCGTCGCCAGTGCTCCGGCGTTGCAGTGGGTCAGGATTCTGGCGCCTGCGGGCACGATGGCGGCACCGGCGTCGCCGATCGCACGACACGCCGCCACATCCTCGTCGTGAATCGCGTCGGCTTCACGCCGCAGGCGGTCCGCGAGTTCGGCGGGCGACTCCCCTGCCAACGCGCCCGCGCCGAATGCCTGTTTCATGCGCGCGATGGCCCAGAACAGATTGACGGCTGTCGGACGCGTTGCTGCCAGCAGGTCACACGTCTGGTTGAACTCCACCGTAAATTGCCTGGTGCCGGTGGACTTGCTGCGCTTCATGCCAGCCGCGATGCCCATCGCCGCGGCGACGCCGATCGCAGGCGCGCCCCGAATCACCATGGAGGTAATCGCCTTCGCCACGTCCTTCGCCGTCTTGCACCGGACGTAGATCTCCTGCGCCGGCAACTTGCGCTGGTCGATCATGACGATGTCGTCGAGGTCCCAGGCGATCGTCGGCAGCATCAGAGCGAGCGTTGATCAAACGGCATCGGAAACAGGGCCGAGAGCTGCAGCGTGGAGGTCACCGTAGTGAGGTTCGCCATGATGACCGGAATGTCGCCGCAATACTCCCAGAGCAATTGACGGCAGGGCCCACACGGCGAGGTTGGCGCGGGCGTGTCGGCCACCACCACGATCCGCGTGAAGGCGCGATGGCCGTCCGACAAGGCCTTCAGCAGGGCCACTCGCTCGGCGCATGTGGTGAGGCCGAAGGAGGCGTTTTCGATATTGCACCCGGTGATGATTCGGCCGTCGGCCGTTTCGAGCGCGGCGCCCACGAGGAAGTGGGAGTACGGGGCAATCGCGCGCTCGCGCGCCTGCCGCGCGGCCGTCACCAGCACGTTGAGCGACTCAGAGGCGTCCAAGGATCCCCTCCAGCAGCGCGATAAATGCGCCCCGCACGCGTCGCGCGGTTTCCATCACCTCATCGTGCACCAGCGGCTGCGGCAACACGCCGGCGGCCGGATTGGTGATGCACGAAATCCCAAGGACTTCGATGCCCAGATGCCGCGCCACGATGGCTTCGGGCACCGTGGACATCCCGACGGCATCTGCGCCGAGCAGGCGGAAGGCCCGAATCTCCGCCGGGGTTTCATAACTCGGCCCACACACCGCGACATACACGCCGTGCTCGAGCGGAAGGCCCAGAGCCGACGCCGTCTGATCGGCAAGGGTCCGCAGCCGCGAGGAGTACACCTCGGACATGTCGGGAAACCGCACACCAAATCGATCGTCGTTTGGCCCGACCAGCGGATTGGTCCCCATCAGGTTGATGTGATCGTCGATCACCATCAACGCACCGGTTGAGAAGCGCGTGTTGATGCCACCGGCCGCGTTGGTCAGGACCACGTGTTTCACACCGAGTTGTCCGAGCACTCGCATGGCAAACGTCGCGACGGTGAGTGGATGCCCCTCGTAGAAGTGCGCCCGCCCGGCGAGCGCCAGCACGCGGCGGCCCTTCGACGACCCGACGACCAGCGTTCCCGCGTGCCCCACGACGGTCGCCCGGGGCCAGTGCGGGATGTCCTGATACGGCACTGTGACGGCATCAATCAGACCCGTCGCAAAATCACCAAGACCCGACCCGAGGACCACGGCGACGTCCGGCACTGCTCCCACGCGCGCACGCAGAAACGCGGCGGCCTCTGCACTCTGTTCAAACATCGACATCGGTGGCCGTTTCTACAGAAGCATCGACGCAATGGCGGCGTTGATGATGGTGGCCAGGAACCCGCCGAGCAGCGCCAGCCCACCCAGTCGCGCGAGATCGCCGCGACGTTCGGGGGCCATCGCGCCGATGCCACCCAACTGGATGCCGATCGAGGCCACGTTGGCGAACCCCGTCAGCGCGTAGGTCGCCAGCACATACGCCTGCGGGCTCATCGTCTCGCGATACACGGTGGTCAGCTTGATGTACGCGACGAACTCATTGGCCATGAGCTTCGTGCCCAGCAGGTCGGCGACGGCCGGGACGTCGGCCATGGGCACACCCATCAGAATCGCCGCAGGGGCAAAGACCTTGCCGAACACCACGGCCAGCGTGAGGCCCGGCCGCAGCGCGCTGAGCATGTAGTCGAACATCGCGATGAAGGCGAGAAACGCGATCAGCATCGCCGCCACGTTGATCGCGAGTGTCGTGCCGTCAGAGGCGCCGGCCGCCGCCGCATCCACGGCATTGGCGTGGGTACGCTCAACCTTGGTGCGGACCTCCCCCATCGTGTCGGGCACCTCCGTCTCTGGCAGCAGGATTTTTGCGAGATACAAACCGCACGGAGCCGCCATGACGCTAGTGGTGAGGATGGCGACGGGGTCGGCACCCAGCGTGATGTACACCGCCATGACGCCACCCGAGATCGTGGCCATGCCGCCAATCATCATGGCCAGCAGCTCCGACTGCGTCATCTTCGGGACGTACGGTTTCACGATGATCGGGGCCTCGGTCTGGCCCATGAACACATTGGCCGACGCGGCGAGCGTCTCGGCGCCGCTGGTCCGCATCAGATACATCATCGCCTTCGCCATGACGCGCACGATGAACTGCAGGACGCCGAAATAGTAGAGGACGGTAAAAAACGACGAGACAAAGATGATCGTCGGCAGCGCGACAAACGCAAATACGAACCCGCCCGGAAAGACCTTCTCCATCACGACCGGATCTGCGAGACCACCGAAGACAAACGTGGCTCCGGCCGTCGTGAATTCCAGGAACTGTTTGACGATGCCGGACACCCATGAGAAAAACGCGTAGCCGGGCCGCCAGCCGTTGATCTCGAACTTGAGAATGAAGAGCGCGAGGCCCCACTGCAGCGCCAGTCCCCACCCGACCGTCCGCCAATTGACGGCTGACAACTTCGTCGAGAAGGACGCCACCACCAGCAGGAAGACCACGATGCCCAGCGCGCCACGCACGGTGGGCGACAACACGTTGGCGGCAAGCACGACGGCGGTGCCCAGCACCACGGCCGCAGCCGCCACTATCAATCGGAGTCGTTGGTCTTGTGTGGGTGCTGTCATCAGACGGTTTCCTCCGCACGAATCGTTTCAAGCATGAGCGGACGCGCGACTGGCGCAGCGTCCGCGATCTCCACCGCTGCAGTCAGGCGCGCGAGCGCCGCCTCCAGCTTCGTCGTGTCCCGGTAGATCACGCGCAACACGGGATCTCCCGCGCGGACTTCCGTGCCTTCGGGCGCGACAACCTCGATCCCCACGCCGGGATCAATGACACCATCCACGTGATCACGCCCTGCGCCAAGCACCACCGCCGCGTGTCCGACCGCCCCGGCATGAATCCTCGACACAAACCCGGAACGGGGCGCAGCCACCACCACGTCGCGATCCGCCATCGGCATCAACGTCGGGTCATCGATCACCCGCGGGTCTCCACCTTGCGCGGTGATGATATCCGCGAACTTCTGCAGCCCGCGTCCACTTGTGAGGGCTTCCCGCACTCGGGTCTCGGCGTCGTGCTCCGAGGCCACACCGGCCATGACCAGCATGCGCGCCGCCAGATGGACCGACAGCGCTTCCAGGTCCTTCGGGCCCCGGCCCTTGAGCGTCGCAATCGACTCGTGCACCTCATTGGCGTTGCCGACCTTCAACCCCAGCGGCGTGTCCATCCGGGTCAAAAACGCCTCCGTCCGCACGCCACTTCTGGACGCGATACCCACCAGCCACCGCGCCAGCTCCCGGGCATCCTCGACGCGCTCCATGAAGCCGCCCGACCCCACCTTCACGTCCATCACCAACGCGCCGATGCCCTCGGTGACCTTTTTCGAGAGGATTGACGATGCGATCAGGGGAAGACTTTCGACAGTGGCCGTGGCATCACGCAGCGCGTACAGGCGGCGATCGGCGGGGGCCACCTCGGCCGTCTGCCGAATCAGCACGCAGCCGGTGGCGATCAACGCGGTCCGCATTTTGGCGAATGACAGGTCCGTGCGGAATCCGGGAATCGCCGCAAGTTTGTCGAGGGTACCGCCGGTATGGCCCAGGCCGCGACCCGACATCATCGGCACCAAAGCGCCGCAGGCCGCCGCCAGTGGAGCCAGAATCAACGATGTCTTGTCACCCACGCCACCGGTGGAGTGTTTGTCCACGGGCACGCCGCCGGCGAAGTCGCCCTTGATGTCCGACCAATCCAGGTGGACGCCCGACCCGATCATCGACTGCGTGAGGTCGGTGGCCTCGTCCATGGTCATCCCCCGCAGGAAAATGGCCATGAGCAGGGCTGACACCTGATAGTCGGGCCAGGTGCCGTCGGTGACGCCGGTGACGAAGGCGTCAATCTCCGTGCGCGTCAACGCTCGGCCGTCCCGCTTGGCGCGGATGATGTCGAGCGCTCGCATGCAGCGCCAAGTATATTGGACTTGTGACTGAGACGGCCCGCGTCCTCCTCACCGCCGGACTGGTGTCCGCCCTTGCGTTGACGGTGTCCACGTGGCGCCTGACACGCGCGGCCTCGGCATCGCCGGCGCGGCTTGTCGCGCAACTCCACCTCTCGCAGTGGGCGGCCCTCGTCCTCGCGGTTCAGGGCGCCGTGGTGATCGGCCTTGCAGTCAGCGGCGAGACGTCGCCTGTGGCCCGCTTTGATGCCGCCCTCGGCCTGCTGCCGATCGCGGCCGCGGTGCTGGTCCTTCGCTGTGAGCCGATTCTCGCCCTGCAAGTGGCGGCGATCGCCCTGGGTGCACACGCGGCCCTCGCCTTCGTCCACCGACCGGGCATCCTCGAGCCCGACCTGGCCCCCGCGTGGTTCTGGCTCGGGCAGGCCACATACTCCCTTTACATCGCGACCTTATGCTCGGTGAGTTGTAAGAAGTAGGAAGGACCCCATGCGCACCCGACTGCTCGCCGTGTTCGCCCTCCTCGTGCTCGCGGCGCCACTCGCGGCCCAACGCACACCACCCCGGTTGGTCGTGGTGATCGTCGTTGACCAGATGCGCACGGATTACATCCAGACCTACGGCCATCAGTGGACACAGGGCCTACGGCGCATCGCCACCACCGGCGCGTGGTTTCCCCTCGCCGAATATCCGTACGCCGTGACGGTGACGTGCGCCGGCCACGCGACGATCAGCACCGGAACGCTGCCGGCCACCCACGGCATGATTGGCAACGGCTGGCACGATCGCGAGCTGCGCAAGAACGTCGTCTGCACGGAGGACGCCTCGGTCGCGTCCGTGCCGTTTGGCGGACGACAGGGTGTCGAAAAACACGGCACACGGTATCTGCGCACCACCACCCTCTCCGACGAATTGCGTCTCCAGTCGTCCACGTCGTCCACCGTTGTTGGCCTGTCGCTCAAAGCCCGATCGGCGATCACGCTGGCCGGGCACGCGAGCCCCACCACCTACGCGATTTGGGAGGAAGACGACGGCACGTGGGCAACGTCCACGGCATTTGCCAGTCAGGCACCCGCTGTTGTCGACGCGTGGGCGAAGGCCAACCCTGTGCGCGCGCACTACGGGCAGGCCTGGGAGCGGCTGCTCCCGGTGTCGTCTTATCTCTTCTCAGACAGCCTGCCTGGAGAGCCGGCCGCACATCTGTTTCCGCATCGCTTCGTGAGCAAGTCCAGCGAGGCGGATACGGAGTTCGTGAACTTGTGGGAGCGATCGCCCATGAGCGATATGGCCCTCGGTCAACTGGCACAACACCTGTTGCGTGAGTTGAAGTTGGGCCAGACGGCCGGGCGAACGGATTATCTGGGCGTCAGTTTTTCAGCTCTGGATCTTGTGGGCCACGCCTTCGGGCCGCGCAGCCATGAAGTGCAGGACACACTAGCGCGGCTCGATGTGACGATTGGCGCCCTGCTCACTGCGCTCGACACGCTTGTTGGTCGCGATCACTATGTGCTCGCGTTTTCGTCGGACCATGGCGTGGCGCCGGTCCCCGAACAGGCAGCGCCGGTAGTGCCGAGTGCCGGTCGGTATTCATCAACACTCGTTCGGAACGCCATCGAAGAGACGCTGACACCGATCCTCGGCGAGGGACCACACGTCACGACCGTCTCCGGCGCGAACGTCTATCTCACGCCCGGCACACTCGAGCGCGTGCTCCGAGCGCCCGGCGCTCGCGAGGCGGTGACACGCGCGTTGAAGGCGATTCCCGGTCCGGGCCTTGTGTACTGGGCCGACGAGCTCGCCTCATCAGCGGCGACGTCCGACCAGTTGCTCGCCATGGCGCGCAAGAGTTACGTCCCTGATCGGAGCGGTGACCTCCAGGTCATGGTGGAACCGTACTGGCTGGCCCAGTCGACAGGCACCACACACGGCGCCCCCTGGGGGTACGACCGCAGGGTCCCGGTCATCTTCATGGGCGCCGGCATAACCCCGGGCACCTACTGGACGCCGGCCGAGCCGACCGACATCGCCCCAACGCTGGCCGAGCTCCTCGGCCTGACGCTCCCCTACACCGACGGCCGGGTGTTGACGCCTGCCCTCCGTATCGGAAAATAGCGTCCGACGTATGACCGCCACGCCGTTTACCCGTCGGGTGCTGCACGTGCTGCGACGGATTCCGGCGGGTCGCGTGGCGACGTACGGCGATGTCGCGGCGCTCGCGGGCCGGCCGGGCGCCGCCCGAGCTGTGGGTCAGATCATGCGGCGCGCCGACGAGCCGGGGCTGCCCTACCACCGGGTGGTCGCCGCCGGCGGCCGCCTCGGGGGATTTGGCCGGTCGCCACAGCTCAAAGCCCAGCTGCTGACCGCCGAAGGCCTCGCCATTCGGCGTGGCCGCATCGCCGGATTCGCCACGGTCCGCTGGCACATCTGAACTCTGAGACAAACCGCACCGTCTGTGTCTCTGTCAAAAGCAACGTCCTGTCCCCATGCCCCCGTCTAACCCCTTGAACACGTCCGCTGGCCCCCACACCGATATGGCACTAGCCGATCGGTGCCGATCGGGGGTTCCGGGCGCGTTCGAAGAGTTGTACCGGCTGCACTCGCCGCGCTTGTTCGGGCTGGCGTGTCGCATGGTCGGGCGCACGGATGCGGAGGACCTGCTCCAGGACATTTTCCTGACGGCCCACCGCAAGATGGGGCTCTACAAGGGCGACTCCTCGCTGGGGACGTGGCTCTTCAGACTCGCGACGAATCTGTGCCTCGACTTTTTGCGCAGCCGGGCGAACCGCTCGGCCCAGGTCACCGACTCGTACGATGCCGAGGACGCGACGATGCCGGTGGGCGGGCGTGGGCCGATTCTCGGCGTCGTCGATCGCCTCGACCTGGAACGGGCGGTCGCGGAACTGCCGGACGGCTGTCGTGAGGTCTTCGTCTTGTACGATGTGGAAGGGTTTGAACACCGTGAGGTCGGCGCGATGCTGGGTATTTCGGACGGCACATCCAAGTCGCAATTGCACAAGGCACGCCTGCGCCTGCGTGAATACCTCTCGACATCCCGCGGAGGGTCGCGATGACCTGCCATGACGCCCTCGCACATCTGAGCGAGTATCTCGATCGCACGCTTGACGCCGACACACGCGCGGCCGTGGACGCCCACGTGCAGTCCTGCGACGCGTGCAAGGCGCTGGTCGCGGATCTCGATCGCATTCGCACCACGGCCCACACGCTCGGCCCCATCACGCCGCCCGCACACGTCTGGCGAAACATCGCCGCTGAGCTGCGCACCACACAACGACGCGCAGACACCTGGCAGTGGCTGGGCCTTGCGGCAGCGCTCCTGCTCGTCACCGCCGGCGTGTATATGGTGGCGCAGCCGGACACGGCATCACCACTCGTGACCGCCGACGGCAACGCCTCGGCGCCGCCCACCGTCGAAACAGTGGAGGACACGTTGCGGCGTGCCGAAGCGGAATACGAACGAGCGATTGCGATGCTCGAAAAAGTCGTGAAGGACGGCAATCAGAACGTCTCTCCCGACACGCTGGCGACGCTGCAACGCAACGTGACGACGATTGACTCGGCGATCGCGGAAAGTCGCGCGGCGCTGACCGACAACCCGGCGAGTCAACCGGCGCGCACCAGCCTCTTTGACGCCTTGCGCAACAAGGTCAACCTCCTGCAGTCCACGGTTGTGCTCATGAATGAGATGCGACAGGGCGATGCAGGCGGCGCGGCGGAAGCCGCTGCCGGACTCGGCAACAAGACTTCGTAGTTCTTCGGAGAGGATTTTTTCATGCACGTGTCATCCATTCGTGTCGCCATCACCAGCCTCGCGGCCATCGTCATCCTCGGCGCGACCGCAGGGGCCGCCCAGGCCCAACCGATCGATGTGCGGGTCAAGGTGGACACGCAGGCCATTCGCGAAGCCACCGAGGAAATCCGGCGCGCGATGCGCGAGGTCTTCGGGCCCGAACTGCGGATGGAACTCAACCGCGAGCTCTCGTCGGTGACGCGTGACATCAGCCGTGACATCAGCGAGGCCCTCGAACATCTCGCGCACACGCCGTGGATCGGTGACGGCGAATGGACCCGGTCGTCGCGGCAGCGCAACTTCCCGGCGTCACAGACCGACCGCGAGACGCGGACGTTTGCCCTCGGCGCGAATGGCGTGTTCGACATCGACAATTTGTCCGGGGACATCCGGATCGTGCCGGGCTCGGGGCGTGACCTCACGGTCGAAATTTCGCGGCAGTCGCGTGGCCGCACGGAGGCCGATGCCCGGACCGGGCTGGCCCGTGTGCGCGTGGAAACGACGCACCGCGGCGACCGCGCGTCGGCGCGCACGTTGTATCCCAACGAACGCCAGTCCAGCTACAGCGTGACGGTGGACTACGTGATTACTGCGCCGGCCGGCACCCGCATCACGGCGAAAACCATCTCAGGGGATGTGATTGTGGGCGCGATGAGTGGCGAACTCTCGGTGCATACGACCAGCGGCGATGTGCAGGTCACAGGGGCGACGCAGCTCGTCTCGGCCAAGACGGTGTCGGGCGATATCACGTTGCGCGACACGCAGAGCGCAGGCCTCCTGGATGCCGGCACGATGAGTGGCGATGTGACCGCGACCAATGTGAGCGCGCGGCGGCTGAACCTGGGCACCATCAGCGGCACCGTCTCCGCCCTCGGCGTGAAGTCCGGTGACGTCAAGCTGCACACGATGTCAGGGGATGTGCGGTTTGAGGGGCCGCTTGAAGCCAGGGGGCGCTACGACTTCACCAGCCAGTCGGGCACCGTGCGGCTGGCGCTCGACGAAAAAGTCGGCTTCACGCTCGACGCGGACACGTTTAATGGTGCGGTGACGTCGGCGCTGGCGATGCAGCTGACCGGCCTGTCTAATCAGCGTCGGCCCGCACGCAACCTGCGCGGTACGTTTGGTGACGGCAGCGCGACGATTACCGCCAAGAGCTTCAGCGGGAACGTCACCATCGTGAGGCGGTAGGTCTACTGGCCGACGACCAGGTGCACGAGGTAGTGATTGCCGCCGCGGTTCGCCCAGATGCGGATGTATTCGGCACCCTTGAGCAGTTCCACTTTGACGCCACCGGCCGCGGGCGACGTGCCCTTCACGACCTGCTTGACCTCGGCTGACGGAATCACGGACGCGAGCTCGCGGCCCTTGACCTGACCGCCCTGCACAAATTCCACCCACTTGGCGTTGTCGCCGCCCTGGCCGACCACGGTCTTCACCGGGTCCGCCGAGACGCGGAGACTGTAGCTGCCGGCCGGCAGCGCCTTGCCGTCGGCCATCACGCCACGCGACAGCCGAACCGTCCCGAGGGTGGTCGCGGTCTGCGCGGCCAGGCTGACCGTCATCACGGCCGTCAGCGCCATCGCCCCTGCCAACATCGAAAGAAGTGCTCTGCGTGTCATCGTTGCCTCCACGGATGCCATTATGCCCTACATGGCCATCAGGTCGAACTGCTCGTGATGCAGCTGCTCATCGGACCGCACGGTGACAGATCGGCCGACCGTGGCTTCCAGCTCCTTGAACACCCCCCGGCCTTCCTCGCGCAGCGCGCGCGCCACTTCCGGGTTCACCCGCAGCACCAGACTGTAGCCGTCAAGATCCGACGCGACCTTCTTCACCTCGGTGAGGATGTCGTAACAGATGGTCGGGCTCGCCTTGATCGTGCCCGTCCCCGAACAGTAGGGGCACGGCTCGGTCAGCAGGCGCTCGAGGCTGCTCTTGACGCGCTTGCGCGTGACAATCACCAGGCCGAAGTCATTCACCGCCACGGCTTTTGACGGCGCGCGATCGCGGCGCATCTCCTGCTCCATCGCGGCGAAGACCTTCTGCCGGTTCTTCTTGTCTTCC
>CAZLJG010000013.1:0-1108 GCA_964559545.1 uncultured Solibacteraceae bacterium
TCCCGCCGAATCCACGTCGCCATCGGGCCCTGACGATGGATGGCCCAGTCGAGGATGGAGCCGTTCAGCGTGGCCTGGAGCGCACGCGCGAGGCGGGGGAGGTCGCAGGGCTTCAGCTCGCCGGCAGCGCGGGCATCCCGCAGGAGCCCTGTGATGCCGGCGTGGAATCCCAGTGAACTCGCTTGCGCGTGCTCAAGGAAATCACGGTCGGTGAGATCAATCTGGAGGAACGCGAGTGAGTGCGCGATCTCCTCAGGGGTGGTGCCGAGCACCGACATGCAGTCCGCCAGACCGAGGACGGCCTTGACTGGGGATCGGTACTGCTGCCGCAATCCCGCAAAGATGTAGACGTGCCCGCCGGCTGCATCCGCGGCGGCTGCCAGGAGCAACGCGCGCTTCGAGCCGAATCGCTGTACCAGGGACGCCGCGGTGACCCCGGCTTCCTTCGCCACATCCGCCAGCGTGACCTTGACGGGGCCCAATCGGGCAATCGCGCGGAAGGCGGCCTGCAGAATTTCGGTGTCGGTGTTGAGGCGGGGACGGGCCATGGTCCGGGCATTATAAACGGCCATTCACTTTGTACTTGATTTATAAATGGTCATTCATTTATGGTGTTGCGCGGAGGGTTCACCATGGCCACATCGTCATCCCGCCGCGTTCGTTATCAGGTCGTCCAGAGTCTCGATGGATTCATCGCTGGTCCGAATGGGGAAGCCGATTGGATTCCGATGGATCCCGACATCGATTTCACCGCCCACTTCGCCCAGTTCGACACGCTGTTGATGGGACGCAAGACCTTCGAAGGCATGGTCGGGCAGGGCACCGTCGCCGGCGGCAAGGTCTTCGGCAAGGAGACCGTTGTCGTCTCACGCACGCTTGATGCGGCCGCACACAAGGGACTCACGGTCGTACGTGATGATCTGGCGGCCGCGATCCAGGTGCTGAAAGAGAAGCCCGGCAACGACATCTGGCTGTTTGGCGGCGGCGAACTTTTCAGGAGCCTCGCCAACCTCGGCCTGGTGGACACCGTGGAAGTCGTGGTCGCGCCGATCCTTCTCGGCGCGGGTCGGCCGCTCTATCCCGGCCCGGCCCCCCAACATCGCCTCGA
>CAZLJG010000013.1:1208-23830 GCA_964559545.1 uncultured Solibacteraceae bacterium
TGCTCACATTCCTGGTGACCGTCGCCGTGGTCGCCGCCTGCACCATGCCGCTCCGGTCCATTGGCTGGTTCCCGGCGGAATGGACGTGGAGCCACGCCATCCTGCTGGGCTGCATTCTCGGTGGCTCAAGCTCCATCATTGTCATGCCCGCGATGTCGCTCTCGCGGGTCGAGGATCGCACAGCGAGTCTCATCAACCTCGAGTCCGCATTCACTGATGCCTACTGCGTCGTCGGCGCCACCGCCATGATTCAGATCCTGCTGGCCAGCGGTGACGCCTCGGTCTCTGCCGGCGCCACACTGATGCGGTCGTTCGGGCTCGGCGCCTCACTCGGACTGGCGGCGGGCTTTGCGTGGCTGGTGGTGCTTCGTGCCCTGCATTCCAGCGAACACGCCTATCCCGTCACGCTCGCCGCGCTGCTGATTCTGTATGTGGCTGTTGATGCCGCCGGTGGGTCGGCTGCGCTCGGCATTCTTGCGTTTGCCGTCGTCGTCGGCAACGCCGAGCATCTCAAGGGGATCCTCAAGCTCGAGGAGGACTTCATCCTGAGCGACGATGTGCGCGGGTTTCACCAGCAGGTGACGTTCATCGTGAAGTCGTTTTTCTTCACGTTCATCGGCGCGATGCTCACACCACCGTGGTCGCTGGTGGCGATTGGCCTTGGCCTTGGGGTCGTGCTGCTGATCGCGCGTGCGCCGGCGGTGTGGCTCTCGTTGTGGGGTGGAGGGTTCAGTCGCGACTCGGTCAAAGTCGTGACCATCGCCATGCCGCGCGGGCTCGCAGCCGGCGTGTTGGCGTCAATGCCAATGGCCGCCGGCGTGCCCGGCACGTCTCACCTGCCGGTGCTCGTCTTTGCGGCGGTGATCTCAAGCATTCTGATCTTTACCGTCGGGCTCCCGATGGCCCACCGGCCTGAGCCTCCGGCTTCGCCGTCGGCGTAGACGCCTTCGCGTCAGGACTGCGCTTGTCGGCCACGCCATAGATCGCGCCGGTGTTGGGGTGCACCCAGATCGTCTGCGCCGACCCCTGTGTGCCTCCCACGCGCACGTCGTGGCCAAAGGCCTTCAACGCCGCCTGCACCTCGTCCGTGACGCCATTCGC
This sequence comes from uncultured Solibacteraceae bacterium, assembly GCA_964559545.1. Classification (GTDB taxonomy): domain Bacteria; phylum Acidobacteriota; class Vicinamibacteria; order Vicinamibacterales; family SCN-69-37; genus SYFT01. The sequence goes on from CAZLJG010000013.1 coordinate 2,310, forward strand.
TTCGATGGAGAGGCGGTCCGGCAGCCACTGGTGGTGCATACGAGGCGCATCCACCGCCTCGCGACCGTTGAGCCCCCACGCCGTGACGCCAAGCACCACATCCAGTGACGTGTTGATGATCGTACGACCACCCGGAGAGCCGGTCACCAGCACGAGGCGGCTGCCTCGGGCGACGATGACCGGAGTCATCGAGCTGAGCATGCGCTTGCCGGGGGCGATGAGATTCGCCGGTGTACCGATGTCGCCGGTGAGATTGGTTGTGCCGGGCTTCTTGTTGAAGTCGCCCATCTCGTTGTTGAGCAGGAACCCGGTGCCGGGAATCACGAGATGCGACCCGTAGCCGCCTTCCAGTGTGTACGTCAGCGACACCGCCATGCCGTTGCGATCCGCCACTGAGAAGTGGGTCGTTTCGTCCGACTCTTCGCCGGGCATCGTCACGATGTCTTTCCCGAGTTCCACCGAAGACGACGCGCGTGTGCGATCGATCGTCTTGATCAGATCTGTAGCGTGGGACTTCGACGTCAGGCGGGCGACCGGCACCTCAACAAAGTCCGGGTCGCCGAGAAAGCGGGCGCGATCCAGGAATGCCCGACGACGCGCTTCGGTGGTCAGGTGCACCGCCTCAGCTGAGAGGCGCGGCAGTTTCTGAATCTCAAGTGCCTCGAGCATGTTGAGCATGGCCAACAGCGCCGTGCCGCCCGAACTCGGCGGCGGCATGGAGATGACCTCATACCCGAGGAACGTGCCACGTACAGGCTGCCGCTCCTTCGCCTGATATGCGGCCAGGTCAGCTTTGGTGATGAGCCCGCCATTGGCGGCCATCGCCTTTTCGATCGTGTCGGCAATCCATCCGGTGTAGAACGCGTCCGGGCCATCAGTCGCGATCGCTGTCAGTGTCTTCGCCAGATCACCAAGCACGATCGTGTCGCCTTCCGCCCACGTGGCGCCGCCGGGTTTTCCGTACGCGGCGACCGATCCGGGGAAGGGCTTCATCGGCCCCGCCACTTCACGATTGAGACCACCCGCCAGCGACCGCGACACCTTGAATCCGTTGCGCGCCAGATCGGCGGAGGGCATCACCAGGTCCCGCCACGGCAACTTGCCAAAGCGTGAGTGGGCCAGCGCAAGACCCCGGACGGTGCCGGGTACTCCGGGCGCCAGGTATCCGGCGGCCGTCAGGCTGCGATTGATGTTCCCCTGCGCATCCAGATACATCGTGGGCGTCGACTTGCCGGGCGCTTTCTCACGGAAATCAAACGTCGTCGCGGTGCCGTCCGGCAGGCGCACGATCATGAACCCACCACCGCCGATGTTGCCGGCCGTCGGATAGGTGACCGTCATCGCAAAGGCCGTCGCCACGGCCGCATCAACCGCGGTGCCTCCGCGCGCGAGCACGGCGGCGCCGATGTCGGATGCGATGTCCGACGAAGAGACGACGACCCCGTCGCGGGCGAACGTGCCGAGATCGGGCTGAGCCTGAGTGGAGACCGGCGTGGCGGGAGCCGCCAGCACGGCCGTCACAGCGAGGGCGGCAATCATGCGCAATGTCATGCGCACAGCCTACCCCAGATGGCGAGATAGGGAGGTGGGGAGATGAGCGTAAAATGACGCTCTATGAAAATGCGACTCGCGGCCCTCTTCACTGCTCTCGCCGGCGTTGTTGTTGCGGCTCAGGTGGCGGCGCCTGCCCAGCCCGTGGCGAGGGAAGCCGCGGTGGACAAGGTGTTTGCGGCCTGGAACAAGGCGACGCCTGGATGTGCGGTCGGGGTCGCAGAAAACGGCGCGAGTGTGTTGCAGCGCGCGTACGGCATGGCGGAACTGGAACATACGGTTGCCAATCGGCCCGAGACGATCTTTGAAGCGGGCTCAGTGTCCAAACAGTTCACCGCCGCCGCGATGATTCTGCTCGCGCGTGACGGGAAGGTGTCGCTCGATGACGATGTGCGGAAGTACGTGCCGGAGTTGCCGACGTACGAGGCGCCCGTGACGATTCGGCAGATGTTGTCGCACACCAGTGGCCTGCGCGACTGGGGCAACCTCGCTGGGATTGCAGGGATGCCGCGCGGTGCACGCACCTACACGCACGGGCATGTCGTGGACATTCTGAGTCGTCAGCGGGCGCTGAACTTCGCGCCCGGCACGAAGTGGTCCTACAGCAACTCTGGCTACAACCTTGCGGCGGTCATCATCGCGCGGGTGAGCGGGATGTCATTTGCTGAGTTCAGCCGTACGCGCCTGTTTGAGCCGCTGGGCCTCACACACACATCGTGGAGAGATGACTACGCACGCATTGTGCCCGGGCGCGCCGTGGCGTACAGCCCGCAGGGGCAGGCGCGTTTCCGTCAGGACATGCCGTTCGAGAACGTCCATGGGAACGGCGGGTTGTTGACGACCGTGGGGGATCTGCTCAAGTGGCAGCGCGCACTGTCTGACGGCCCGCTCTCAGGCGCACGAGTCGCCACCGAACAGCAGACCATGGCGAAACTGCCGGATGGCCGCGAACTGCACTACGGTCTCGGAGTGTTCACTGGGGTCTACAAGGGCGTGCCTGAGGTGTATCACTCGGGTGCGACGGCAGGCTACCGAGCGTTCCTGACGCACTATCCTTCGGCGAACCTGACGATCGCGGTGTTATGCAACGCCGGCAACGCAAATGCGACCCAGTTCGCGCGGTCGGTCAGTGACATCTATCTCGGTGAGCGCGCACGTGCGGATGCAGCGCGCCCGGGCGTGCTCCGCGAAGCGCAGGGGCCGCTGGTCGGCATTTTAACGGATGCCACGTACAAACCATCAGCCGAGGATCTGGCGGCGTTTGCCGGCACGTACAACAGTGCCGAAGTCGAGCTCCAGCTGACGGTCTCGGTCGAGAATGGCGCGCTGATGATTCGTCGCCGTCCCGATGCCACGATCCCGCTGCGTCCGCATTCGCGCGATCGATTCGAAGCCGGGGCAGGCCTCGGTCTCGTGACGTTCCGTCGCGAAAACGGACGTGTGGCCGGGTTCAGCGTCACACAGGATCGCGTCTGGGATCTCAGATTCACAAAGACGCAGTAGCATGGGTCCGGGATGTTCCGGAGGTCGAGTGTTGTCGTCGCGCTGATCGTCAGTGTCTCGGCGTGCAGTGATCCTGCGCCGCCGCGACCATCGCTGCAGGACGCACCGACACACGAGCGATACACGGCCGCATTGTCGGAGTTTGGTCTCGACAAGGTGGCGCTTGGCCAGGACTGGCTCGCCGAAGCGACCCGTGCGCTGACAACGCCGCATGTGGCGACCATCCCGTTCAAGGAATCCGGTTTTTTTCCAGGCGACAGGCCGACAGCTGTTGGCTACCAGCTCGATCTTGTGCGGGGCCGCAAGCTGTCGATCGATCTCACCTTCGAATCAAACGAGCCTGGCCGTCTGTTTGTGGACCTCTTCGAGTTACGGGAAGGGCGTCCGCCTCGGCGTGTCGGTGGCGCCGACCCCGGGCAACTGAGTTTCGAACACGACGTGCGCTGGACCGGCACCCATGTGTTGCGCCTGCAACCCGAGCTGCTTCGTTACGGGAAGTACACCGTGACGCAGCGCACACTCGCGTCGTTCATCTTTCCGATTCCCAATCGGTCCCTCAACGCGGTCCGCAGCGGATTCGGCGCTCCGCGCGACGGTGGAGCGCGTGACCACCATGGCATCGACATCTTTGCTCCGCGCGGTACTCCGGTCGTCGCGATTGCCGACGGCTACGTCACCACTGATGAGACACCCAGAGGTGGGCGCGTGATCTGGTTGCGGGAGGCCCGTCTCGGTCGCAATCTCTATTACGCCCATCTCCACGACTGGGCCGTGACCTCAGGGGCGTCCGTGCGGGTCGGTGATGTGATCGGCTACGTCGGCAACACCGGCAATGCCCGCACGACGCCACCACACCTGCACTTCGGCATCTACGAACGCGGCCCCACCGATCCCGCGCCGTTCCTCTGGCGCGACGATCCACTGCCAGCGCGTATCACGTTGCCGCTTGATCCGCTCGGTACATGGGTCAACGGCGCGCGCGTCATGGCGGCGCATCGGAATCAATATCGATTGCTTATGCCTGACGGGACGTACCGCTGGAGTCCAGGGACCTGAGCCGACGGACGAGCGCCGACCATCCGCGGTCCGGCGCTCCTTCAAGCAGCCGCGCGAGGAAGCCCGATGCGTTCGCTACGGCGAAGCTGATACCGCTGAGGTTCTGCTCAACTGGCACACCCGGGATGGGACGAGGGTAACCAGAGGCGCGAAGCAGAATTGCTCCATCGTCGCCCACGGTGACCAGGCACCCGTCGCGAGGGCAGGTCCAATCCACATCGACCGCCACCACCCCCGGCAGTGCACCCGGCAGCCAGTGCGCACCGGGCTGTGACGCTGCGGAGACAACGATGGCCCCGTGGCGTTCAGCCTCCGCAACTGCCGCGGCCAACGCACCGCGATGATCCGGGTTCGTTGTACCCAGGCTCAAATTGATGAGGTGTACGCCCTGAGAGGCGGCCCAGCGAATGCCACCGACCAGTGCCGCGCCTGTGGTGACGAGGCGGCGGTCAAACACCTTCACGACAAGCAACTCCACGTCGGGTGCCTTTTCCCGAATCGCCGCAGCGACGGCCGTGCCGTGACCCAGGCGATCGATCAGGTCGCCCGACTCGAGTCCCGCTCCATCAAGCGCAACGCCGCCGGAGATGTTGCCCACATGCGGATGTTCTGGATGAACGCCCGTATCCACAACCGCGACCCGAATGCCACGCCCCGACGGAGCACTCATCGCGACTCCGACTCTGTCTGGACCGTGCCGAACAACGCCGCAAATGGGCCTCCAGCTGCAACCAGCACGGCCGGTGGCCCCTGCTCAACGACGCGGGTGCCCTGGATCATGACGACCCGGTCGGCGGCGCGAACGACATCAAGCCGGTGCGAAATCACGATGACGGTGCGACCCTGCATCGCCCGGCGATAGCCATCAATCACGTGACGCTCCGACGCCGGGTCCAGAGCCGCACTCGGTTCATCCAGAATCAGCACTGCCGGATTGGTGACAAGCGCGCGCGCCAGCGCGATGCGCTGTCGTTCGCCGGCCGACAGCGCCATGCCGCGGTCGCCCACCACGGTCTTCAGGCCCTCGGGGAGGTCGGCGATGAAGCGGGTCAGCCCGACCTGGCCAATCGCCGCGGCGATTTCCTCGTCTGTCGCGTCTGGATTGGCGTATCGGATGTTCGCTTCTATCGTCGTATGAAACAACAACGGTTCCTGCTCAACCACCTGCACATGGCGCCGAAGGTCCGCCAGCTTCAGGGATCGCAGGTCGTGGCCGTCAAGGCGCACCGTTCCGGCATCGGGATCCAGCAACCGCAGCAGCACGTCGGCGACCGTCGACTTGCCGCTGCCGCTGGCGCCGACGATGGCGACGGTGTCCCCGGGCGCCGCCCGAAAGCTGATGTCGTCGATCACCACGCCGCCGCGGCCATACGTCAGGGACACGCCGTCAAAATCCACGTCGCCGCGTGCGGTAGGCAGGGCCAGCGCATTCGGCGCCTCCACAACATCCGGCTTCGTATCCAGCACTTCCGCCACGCGCCGCCACGAGACCTGCGCGGTTGCCATCTCGCCGTACAGGCCCATCAACGCCTGCACCGGGGCAACCACCCGCGCCTGATAGGCCAGAAACGCCGCCAGCGTCCCCATTGTCATCGTCCCTTCCACCACGCGCCAGCCGCCGTAGAAGAAGACCGCCGCACTTCCCGCTACGAGCAACATCGATGGCAGGCCACCCGAGAAGTAGTGCACACGCTGCAGGCCCATCAGCGCATCGATGAAGCTTCGGTTGAGCGCGGCAAATCGAGCGACCTCGCGTCGCTCGGCCCCGGAGGTGACGACCGTTCGGTTGGCCTGCAGCGTTTCGATGAGAAAACTGCCGATGGATGCACTGCGCTCGCGCAACGTGGTGACCCGTGAATCCAGTTGACGGCGGTAGAGCACGAGTGCCCACAGGCTGAACGGCAGTGTGGCCAGCCCAACCAGGAACAACTGCCAGTCCAGCCAGAACAACACCACGAGACTACCGGCCAGGAAAAGCACGTTGCCGACCCAGGACAGCGCGACTTCCGCGGCAATCCGCTGGATCTCGCCGATGTCGTTGTTGATCCGCGACACGATCTCGCCCAGGCGCGTGACCGCGTAGAACTTTGGTGACAGCCGCTGCAGATGCTCGTACAGCTCGAGTCGCATGTCGAACAGGATGTCTGCCGACACGCGCGTGTACAGCAGACCACTCGCCACGTTCAGCACAAATCCCGCTGCGCCAATGCCCGCGAACAAGCCGACAATGCGGAAAAGTGCGTCGAGGTTGCGCCCGATCAGGGCGTCGTCAACCAGGGACTTCGTGAGGTACGGCAGCCAGAGGGTCAGGCCGGTGCTGACCAGGGAAATGACAACCACAACCGCCAGTTGTGGCCGGTACGGTCTGAGATAGCGGAACGCGCGTCTGTTCACTTGCCTGGCGGCAGGAGTGTAAACGACGTCATGTCCGTATCGAGCGTGAGCGTGCGCGCGAGCTTGAGCGACGTCGCATCGTAGTAGTCGATCGTGTTGCCGGCCACATAGACGTAGATGTAGTTGCCGTTGCTGCTGACGCGTTGACCCATGCGGGGCCGGCCGTCAATCATCACGCGGGAGATGACGACGTGTTTTTCGAGGTCGAGCGTCCAGAACTCGTATTCCCCGATGTCGCTGAACAGGCCGTAGGCGCGTTTCCGATCGGGAGAGATGGAGTAGGACAGCGGCTTGGCGGGGCCGATGGGCCGGAAGTCGATCTTCTTGTTGACCAGATCCACGCGGCCGACACCGAGCATGCGGCGGTTCTGCAGCGGGTCGAGCATCGTGAACATGCCCGTGTAGAAGCCAGGTGCATCGCTGAACGGATCGAGGCCGCCGAAGGTCACGCGACCGGCACCGGGTTCAAGTGGCTGCGCCAGATCCCAGCGGTCCACTTCCTTGAACTCCGTCGTCTCGTAAATGAGCACGTCGTCGCCAAAGAGGTACATGAGCTTGCCGTCCGGCGAGAACACGACAGATGCGCGTTCGCGCTCTTCACCTTTGGGCCAGGGAATCGTGCGCGCGATCTTGCGCGTCTCCATGTCGTACTGGACAAGCGTGGGCGGTCCGATCTCCCAGTGATCGTCGTGGAGCGTGTATCGCTTGATCACGAGGATCAGGTACTTGTCGGCAGGGTCCGGCTGCATGCCCCAGATCCGGACCTTGGTCTTGTCCTCGCTCAGGGTGTGCACCGCGAGGCTCTGGCCGGTGGCGCGATCGATGACTTCGACCTTTTCGTACGAAATGTCGGCCGCGTAGATCTTTGTGCGGTCGTTGGAAAAGAGCACGCGGCCGGGGATGCCGCTCTTGAGCGTGATCTCGCTCGTCACCTTCTCCGTGGCTTCATCGATGATGGCGATGGTGCCCTTGTAGGTGCCGGCGTAGATCGTGCCGTTGCCGGCGACGGGAGCCGCGGGGGCGCGACGGGCCTGATCAGCTGCGGAGATGGATACGGCTGCACTGGCAAGCAGGGCAGCGCACAACGCGACTCTCATCAACATCCTCACGGGAAGATCACGTCAATCTTGCGCCAGTCCTTCTGGGCGGCGGCGCACTTCTTGGTCCAGTCGGGCGCGCGGTTGAGCTGGTCGGGCACCTGCGCGGGCCAGAAGCAGCCGAGGTGGCAATCGAACAGGTCGCGCTCGACGGGCTGGCACAATCCGGCCGTGCCGCCTGTGCGGTCCACTTCCCAGCCGGGCGCAAACACCGTGGAACACCCGAGCGGAATGTGCGGGCCGCGCGGTTGTTGCGGCACCGCGAGAGCGACGACATCGGCATCAGCCTCCGGCTTCAGGGCGTCGGCAAGGCGATGGGCTTTGGCGTTAACTGGGCTGAGGTGCTTCATTGGCGTCCTCGAACTGCTGGAGAAATCCCGGGTTGATGAGCGCGATCTGACCGTAGATCTGCAGGCAGGTGTCGGTCCAGCCGCGGATCCAGTCGCAGTAGTGCAGGTTCGGTTTGTTGGTGGTGCCGAAGCGTGTATGCGCTTCGTGGTAACACCCGCCGGCGCACAACGGGCGCGCCCAGCAAGTCTGGCAATCGGTCTTGTCGCTGACGTGATGGGTGTCGAGGAACGCGGCCTGGCGGTCCCGGTCGATGCCGTCCCTCACGGTGCCGAGTTTGTGATCGTCGGAGCCGGCAAACCGGTGGCAGAGGGCGACGTCGCCGGCGGTGGAGACCCCGAGGAGCCCGAACCCGGCGCCACAGGGCCACGCTTTGCTCGCCCCCTTGTGGATTTCACCGAGTGTCTCGCGCACGTTGCTGAATCCGTGGTGCCGGTTCTCAAGCGCAGCCGCCAGGTAGTCCTGCGCGAGCGCGCGGAACTCCGACAGCACCTGTTCAAACCCTTCGTCGCCGAACGCGTGGGGGCGATCAGGTGACGCGGTGACCGGCGCAAAGCCGACTTCCCAGAATCCGATCTCGTTGGTCAGGTGATCGTAGATGCGCCGAACGTCGAGTGTGTCCTTGGTCAGTGTCACGCGCGCCCCGATCGGACGCGAACGGTGTTTCGCAATCAGCGCTTTGATCTTCGGCGCGATCACGTCGTAGCTGCCCTTGCCGTTGTGGAAGACCCGGAACTTGTTCTGCAGCTCGGGCGGACCGTCCATCGAGATGGTGACGCCAAAGCGGTGTTCCGCCAGGAAATCAATGACGTCGTCGGACAACAACGTCGCGTTGGTCGTCATGCTGAAGTCGATCGTCTTGCCCAGCGCCGCCGCCTGCTCGGTGGCATACGCGACGGTGGTCTTCAACACACGGAAGTTCATCAACGTCTCGCCGCCGAAGAATGTCATGTGCGCGTCGGTGCCCGATTCGCGGAGCAGGAAGTCCACACTCTCCCGCGCGGTGTCCTCCGTCATCATCTTCGGCTGACGGCCGTTGTCGGTCTGAACGATCTTGTCTTCGCCGTATTCGTAGCAGTACGTGCAGCTGAGGTTGCACTGGTTCGTGACGTTGAGCACCATTGTGCTCAGGGGCACGGGCGTGAGCGGCAGCACCTTCGCCGGTCGCCGTACCGGCGTGTCGATGCGGCGGAGCGCGCGGACCTTCACGAGTTCATCGAGGCTTTCGTCGATGGCCTCGGACGGAAAACGCTCGGCGAGATCGCTGACGATCTCCTCGGCCGATCTCGAACGCAGCGCGACCGCATCGAGCACCGCCGCCGACACCTCGTCAACCGCCATCACCGCGGCGCTGGGTGCGAGGTAGAGGAAGCGGCGGCCGCCGGCCTCAAACGCGTGGCAATCGCCGGGTTGCAGCACACTCATCGGTTGGTCACCGCGCTGAAGTCCCAGCGAAGGTAAAGCGGTGGCGCCACCACCAGATGTGACCGTGCGCGCAGGGGAGCGGCGTCGCCGCCGGGCGCAAACGTGGCGACCACCCACACGTCGCCGATGTTGTTGCGGTTGCCGGACCGCTGCGGGTTCGGACCGTCGACGTTCGGCGTGAACCGGCCGCTCGTCGCGTCCACACCTCCCACAAACTTCACGTCGTCATCAGCAAACGTCGCCGTGTATTCCTCAATCGACCAGGTGGCATCGACCACGCCGACGGGCAGGTCGTCCGCGGTGTCAGGTTTGCCGTCGAGGCCATGTGACCAGGCGAACGCCTCAAACTGCGCGAGCATCTTCGGAAACACCACGCCGCCCACACGGGCCATGTTCCAGCCGGGCGTCACCTTGATGTAGTGGACGCGGTCGTACACCGTCAGCGCGCCTTTGTGGAGAGTGCCGGCGATAAAGAGGTCTCTCGCGCCAAGCGCCGCGGTGGCGGTCACGTCCACCTCAACGGTGACAAGTGTTGGTGTCGCTTCGGTGACCCGCGTGACCGTCACTCCGGGACCGAAGTCCACGTCGCGAGTCGCAAGTCCTGCCGGGAAGTTCGCGCCAAAGATGCGCAGGGTCTGCGCGGTGCCGCCCTGTCTGGCGGATGGACGGTCGAGCCCGGCCACCACCACGTCGCGGCTGACCCGCTGAAGCGTGACATCGGTGCCAAGTTCGTCGTAGTCGCCGGTAAACCACCGACCCGCGATGGACTGCCAGTTGCGCTCGACGTGCATCACCTCGCGCAGTGTCGTCGAGTCATCGCCACTCACCATCGTGCGTCCGCGCCACTGATGGCCGGTAAACACCGTCGCGCGTCCCTGACGCACCACGGTGCGACCGGTTCGGGCGTATCGGTACGACACCTCGGTGGTGACATCGTCTGGCGAGGTGGTGCTGGTGGTGATTGTCACGGTGCCGAAGATCGGCCCGGCGCCGGGTTCATGGCCGCTGAGCAACCATGTGCCGTCAAGTCGCGGGCTACGCTTTGTCGCCGCCCAGGCCGTCCATTCCGGTGTCGCAAACGGGTACTTCGGCTTGAGGTGCGCGAGCACCTTGTCCATGGGATGCCGGTTGTCGGGCGGACGGCCATCAGGGCCCGGCGTGGTGCTGGGTGGGCCGCCGCGTCGGAATACCTGGCTATCCACCAGCGGATACCAGCCACGATGCATCGCGAGCAGCAGATCCCATTCCTTCGGCGTGCGACGCTGCAACATCACGCGCCCGATGGAGTGGCAGCTCGAGCAGACGCTCGAGGTGTCCTCGTTGCCCTCGTACTTGAAGTCAATCAGCCGACGCTCGACTTCGAATGCCGCCGGTTTCACTTCTTCGGGTGCCAGGCCGAGTTCATCGGAGAGGTATTTCACGATCTCGCGTGCGTCCGCAGGCTCGATCTCCGCCTTGTTCAGCGTGACCATGCGACGAATGGTCTCCTGCCAGCCCTCCGGCGTCGTGCGACGGTAGGAGATGCGCGACATCCGGCCCTTCTCGTCCGTCTTGTGGCAATCGCCGCACACCGTGCGGGTCTTCTCATGCCGAATCGGAATCCCTTCGTCGGTGGTCGCGGCGGTGGAAGTTGGTGCGGGGGCCTGTGCGTTCAGCGCGGCACATAACAGCAAGACGACGACGGAGGGGGGAAGCAGACGCTTCATGGGGGTGGCCGTTTATATCACTCTTTATGCGTGCCGGAGGACCCCGCGCGCCACCAGCGTCGCGAGTACGCCCAGGAAGTCCGGCAGGCCGACGCCCGGCTGAATCTGGATGGTGGCCTCGTACAGTGCGCCGATGTCGCGATGCGCGGGTGCGAGTGTGGTGACGAGCACGACATCGATGTTGCGGATGTAGCGGAGGCCGGAAGGCCACGCGGCGGCCACAAGGTGGTCCTCCAGGACAAGCGCCCGTCCGCGGATGACCGGGCGGGGCTCGATTCGCGCGTCAGACGCCCGCTGAAAGTGCACCTCGGGCCGCGATTGCAGATCGCGCAAGGCGGCCAGCACCTCCGGATCCCGCGCGAGTGCTGCCGGGTCCACGTCGAGATCGCCGGCATCGGCGACCGTTTCGGTCGTGCGGGCCTGCCAGAACGGATGGTCGGCTCCGGTCGCGTCGGCATACTGGGCCGCCTGTCGCCGGAAGCTGGACGCGATCGCTCGTTCACGTGATTCAAAAAATGCGAGCGCGTCGTCCTGCATCGCTGGTGTCGCGAGCACCGTGTGGACGACCACTCCCGCGAGCCAGCCGGAGGCCAGCGCCTTTTTCACGCCGAAGGATGACAGCGGATCAATGAAGGTGGCTGCATCTCCGACCAGGAGGAAGCCAGGGCCGGCATGTTGAGTGGCTCCGTAGAGCGACGCGTCGGCGCCCCAGGGGCCTTCGAAAAGCGAAGCGATATTGAGAAGCGACGCGAACGGCGTGACCTTCGCGAGTTCTGCGAGGTACACGTCGAGCGCAGGGAGGCCGCGAGCCAGGTGGCTGCGTTCCGGATCCACCATCACCGTGACGTAGCGACGGTCCGCTGAGACGGGCACGGACCACGCCCATCCGTCAGCGTGCGAGGCCACGAGGGTGTGACCACGCTGTTCGGCAGGCCATGGTGATTCCGCGCGCCAGATGCCGGCGAGGGCGACCGTGCGATGTGACGGTTCATGGATTCGGAAGCCTCGACGCGCGATCACGCCCGCGCGGCCCGAGCAGTCGAGGATCCATGGTGCCGTTGCGTGGATGGCTCCGTCAGCACTGTCGAGGGTCACCGTCTGCGCATCGACGTCTCTCACGACGCCGGTCAGGAGTTGCGCGCCGGCGGCGACGGCGACGTCCCGCAACACCGCGTCGAACCGGCGGCGCTCCACCTGTAATCCGTCGGCATCTGCAGCGAATGTCTCAACGCGCGCAGGTTCGCCAGCCCACCACACGGTGTTGCCCAGCCATGCCTGGAATCCTGCCGCGTCCACCGCGTGGTCCATGCCCAGTTCTGTGAGAAGGCGACGCGCACTGGGAGGGATGGATTCCGCGAGCGCGTGCCGCGCACCTGCGGGGCGATCGAGCAGCAGCACCGAATGGCCCGCTTCTGCGAGCACCGTCGCCGCAGCGCATCCGGCAGGTCCCGCACCAACCACGATCACATCGGCGCGGCGCATGGCCGAGAGGTTAGCAGAGGTGAAGTGGGGTTGGGCGAAGTTGGGTATTGACATGCTCGCAGCACAGGAGCAGGATGGGCCTAGACCCAGTGTTCGACACACACTGACGCATGAGGTTGCTGGGTCGCCTCGGAACAGGAGGTGGGCAGAATGAATTCTTCTGCTGAAGGTGCTCCGCCGAACAACGCATGACGTCGTTGTTCCCACCCATGCTCCTGCCGCCTTCTGGTGGCCGTCGCCTAGCGACCAAACTGACGCACGGGTGAGAGCCTGAAGACGTCGCGAGAGGCCATCGCTCCCCACTGGGGAACGGTGGCCTTTCGTCTGTACCGATTCCACTCCACCGGCAGCCTCGGCTGATCCCTACCCCTGTCGCAACGCCGTCGTCGGTTCCACCCGGGCGGCGCGCCACGCGGGGAACACGCTTGCGGCCGCACCAATGATCGCCAACCCGGTGACTGACGCGCCGATCGTCAACGGGTCGTTCGGCGTGAGGCCGAACAACAACGTCTCGGCAAATCTGCCGGTGAAGATCGCGAGGCCCGTGCCCGCTGCCACGCCGACGACCACCAGCACCAGCGCTTCGCGAAGAATCAGTGAGAGCACGCGTCCCTGGTCCGCCCCCAGTGCCATCCGAATGCCAATCTCCTGACGGCGCTGCGCCACCATGTACGACATCACGCCATACAGCCCGATGGCGGCCAGCATCACCGCGAGGAGGCCGAAGAACCCGGACAACGTCGCCATCAGACGTTCCCGCGCCAGCGCATTCGCAATGGGCGTCGCGAGCGGAGTGGTGACCACGAGGATGTCGCCGCGCACCTGGGCTGCGGTCTGCACGGCGGCTTGCGCGAGCGGCATGCCCGGTTGATTGGCCCGGACGATGGCGCTGAACGAAGCGCCAGGATTGGGATCCTGACTGTAGGCCATGTACACGATTGGCCCCATGTCCTCGCGAATGTCGTTGTACTTCGTGTCGGCGACCACGCCGATCACGTGCAGCGGCGTCGTGGGGTCGCCGTGCCGGTTTTCGTAGTGGAAGGTCCTGCCAATCGGGTCACGGCCCGGCAGATAGCGGGCGACAAACGCCTCGTTGACCAGCACACTTCGTGGTGCGCCGAGGGCATCACGTTCGTCAAACGTGCGACCAGATTTGATCGGGATATCGAGCAGCTCAAAGAAGTTGCCGCTGACCTGATTGACGTTCGGGTGCCCCTCCTGCACCTTGCCATCCACGACCACGCTCTGATTCCATCCACTGCCACTCATCGGTGTGATACTCACGGCCGACGCGCCCTTGATGCCGGGGATCTGGCGCACGCGTTCCAGCAGCTGCTGGTGGAAGACCGGTTCGTTCTCGACAGGAATCTGGCTGCGTCGCAGATCGAAGTCCATGGCGACGACGCCGTCGAGTGTCATGCCGACGTCGGCGTGTGCGAGGTTCCAGAAGGTGCGCGCAAAGAGCAGGGCGCCGACGAGGAGCACAAGCGAGACCGCCAGCTGACCGATGACCAGCGCGCGTCGGAGTGTGAATCGATGCCGCCCATCCGTGATGCCGCGGCCGCCTCCGCGCATGGCGGTGATCGGCGGGGTGCGCGTGGCCTTGATGGCGGGTACGAGGCCGAAGAGCAGACACGTCAACACGGCAAGCACGGTGGTAAACCCGAGGACGCGCCAGTTGACGCCGAGGTCCAGCATCAGGGGATTACGGTCGTTGCTGAGAAACGACACCAGCAGGCTGCTCAGGTTGCGGGCAATCCACGCGCCGAGCGCCGCCCCGGCCGCCGCGATGATCAGGCTTTCGGACATCAGTTGCCGGACGAGCCGCCAGCGTGACGCGCCGATAGCCAGCCGCACGGCCATCTCCTGTTCGCGGGCACTCGCGCGGGCAAGCATCAGATTCGCGAGGTTGCCGCACGCGATGAGCAACACAAGTCCTGCCAGGCCCAACAGCAACGTGAGTGGCGTGTCGTACTGACGACGCAGGGACGAGTAGCCGGTATGGATGGGCATCGCCTCAAGGGTGAACGATCGGTAGTTGTCCGCGTCACCCGTGGTGTACCGCTCAGGGGTTGTCTCGGCGAAGATGGGTGCCGAGATGGCCGTGAGCTCGGCCGTGGCCTGCTCGATCGTCACGCCAGGCTTCATGCGGCCGATACTCGCGAGCCACCACCAGTCGTTGGAGTTCAGTGCGGTGCGGGCGCCGCCCTGCACCTGCCGTTCTGCGCACAGTGGCAACGCCACATCAAACTGCCGGCCGACCTCGACTCCGAAAAACGACCGGGGTGTGACGCCGCCCACAACAAACGCATGTCCGTCGAGTTTGATGGTGCGCCCGACAACATCTGCTGCGCTGGCGAATTCGCGCTGCCAGAATGCGTGGCTGATGGTCGCGGTCGGCTCTGCACACGCGGCCGTATCGTGATGTGGACCGATCAGTGTGCCTACGGCAGGTTGGATGCCGAGTGTCGAGAAGAAGTTGCCGCTGACCCAGAGGCCCTGGGCGGGTCGTGATTCGCCGGACGTCGCCAGGTCAAATGAGGCCGGCCCCCAGGCCGCCAGCGACTCAAAACTCTGTTGACGGTCGCGTGCGCGCTCGTAAATCGCAGACGTCATGTGGGCGAAGTTTGAGGTAAACCGTCCCGTCCGTCCTTTTTCGCCGGAGTTCACGGAAACGCGCGCGAGCATTTCCGGTGCTTCGACTGGCAGCACGCGCAGGCGCACCGAGTCGATCAGCTGGAAGATGGCGGTGTTTGCCCCGACACCCAGGGCCAGCGACAGGATTGCCACCGCGGCAAATCCGGGCTGACGCAGCAACACGCGCAGGCCAAACCGAAGGTCGCGAACCGTGGTGTCAAGGAATCCAAGTGTATTCATCTGATAAACCTCTTCGCGAGCCAGCGTGGCATTGCCGAGTCGCCGGCGAGCCGCTGCACGGGCGTCTGTAGGGCTCATGCCGCGGGCGATGTTGTCGTCAGTCTCCTGATCGACGTACGCCTCCATCTCCTGTCGGCGCTCATCGTCCCAGCGCGATCGCCGGAGGAAGCGCAGCCAGCTCATGATTCGGAGCCGGAGACAGGTCGGAGAATACGATTGACGGCGGTAACGAGCGTCTCCCACCGTGATGTTTCCTGCAGGAGTTGTTTGCGGCCCTTGGGGGTGAGTCGGTAATACCGGGCGCGGCGGTTGTTCTCGGACGTCCCCCAGAAGGACGCAATCCACTTCCGATCTTCCAGTCGATGGAGGGCCGGGTACAACGACCCGTGTTCCACCTGCAACACGTCGTCGGACTGTTTGCCGATGGCGTGGGCGATGGTGTGGCCATGTGCGGGACCGAACACCAGCGTCTGCAGAATCAGCAAATCCAGCGTGCCTTGGAGCAGTTCAATCGTCTTTCCCATAGATCGTCTACCTGAGACGGACCTTTGGACGAGGGAGTTGCGTGAACGGTTGGCTTTGGGTAGATGTCCTATGGGAACTGTGCGTCAGAGGTTTTCCACCAGACCACGAGAAGCCCCACAACAAGAGGCACCCCGGCGACGCGGCCTGCAGGACTGGCAAAGATCACGGCCCCGTTGATGACCATCGTGAAGGTCGTGACTCGCCACGCCCATTCGATGAGTGCGGGCCGGCGCAGGAACGTGCGCGGCGAGAGCCACCACCAGCCGGTGTCTGCGAGCCACCAGGCGAGGAACACATAGTTCACGTACAGGCTGCCCGGCCACGCAACGCCGTAGAGCGTGGCGGCCCGTTCGGCGGTAACCGCGACCGCGCGCGCGTGATCCCAGTCGTACACAACGCCGAGCGCCAGCAGCGTGTGCGCTGCGCCGAGTGCGACCCCGATCGCGGATGCCACAATCGCCCAGCGCGTCGTGACACCCGTCTGCTTGTTGCGACGCCGGCCAAGTTCGCCGAGGAGCAACGCGATCAGTGCGAGCCAGATCGAGACGTAGAGGGCAACAGTCATGGTTGTGGGCGCGGTAGACGGACGAACAGTGACGCGGTGGCCACGACCGCAATCACGAGGGCCAGCAGGAAGAAGATGCTGCGATAGCTGCCGGTCCACGCGACACACCACGCGAGCAGCAGGGGACCGAGCGCGGAGGCCAGCACCGTCAGGGCCTGCGCGCACCCCTGAATCACGCCGAGGTCGCGCCGTCCGAAGACGCGTGGCCACGCGCTGAAAAACAGAACCATGATCAGGCCGCCGCCCAGTCCCATCGCGACAGCCCACGCCACGACCTGCGCGAGCGACGTGACAAAGGGAAGGGCGAGCACGCCGGCCGCGAGCACGCCGAGCGAGACCGAGAGCAACGACAGCAGCGGAACCCGTCCGGCGAGCCAGCCACCCAGGCCGTTGCCGGCGAGCGCCGTGATCGCAGTCACCACCAGCGTCTGGTAGTACACCTCGGGTCCAAATCCGCGCTCAGCGAGGATCGATTCGTTGAACAGTCCGATGCCTGAGGCGACCAGGCCGTAGAGTGCCGTGCCGACGGCAAACACCCAGAATGCCGGCGTGGCCAGTGCCTCCCGCCAGGGATGGCCGTCGAGCGGATGTGATGTGGTGGACGCCGTTCCATCCGGATCGAGCCCGACCGACTCCGGACTTCGCCGCACGATCAGCCATCCGAGAGGCGCCAGCACGATCAGGAGCGCCACGCCGATCGACATCCACGCCGACCGCCACCCCTGTGTCTGCACCAACCAGCCGACCGTGGGAAACGCCAGCATGAACCCGACGCTCATCACAACGCTGAAGACCGCCATCGCCTTGTCGATCCGTCGCACGAACCAGTGGCCGACGATGGCGAGGGCGATGACCGACAGGGCGCTCTGTCCGAGGGCGCGCGTGAGCGTGAGCCACACGGCGAGGTCGGCGGAACCGCGGGTCTGGCTCATGACCACAACAACCGCACCAAGCGCGAGGGCGACAAGCGTGAGGACCACACGCGAGCCGAATCGATCAATCGCCCGGCCAATGCCGATCGCGCCACCGGCGCCGAGGATCGTGGCCCAGAAGTTCAGTTGCGCGTACGTGACGCGACTCAGTCCGAGATCCAGAAGCAGCGGCTCGGTGATGAGACCCAGACCCTGCGTACGGCCCGGCAGTGTGCCGACCATCGCGGCTGCCGCGACGAGCAGCACGGGCCAGCCGTAATACACCCTGGCACTCCACGGCCAGCTGACGCTTGTTGTTGGAGCCGAGACCACGAACAACAGCCTATAATGACGCCGCCAGCCTTGACAGTCGTGAGTGAGGGAGCCCGAATGAACGCTCTATCGAAGGTCGTGACGGTTGCACTCCTGACAGGGGCCGCATCCATCGCCACGGACGCGCGACAACAGGCGGTGTTCAGATCTGAAACAAATTTTATCGAGGTGGTGGCGAGTGTCACCGACCGCAACGGTCAGTTTGTGACCGGGCTGACGGCTGATGACTTCGAGATTCGTGAGCAAGGCCGACGGGAATCCGTGGACAGCTTTTCGTTTGTCTCGCTGGCCGACCGCGGCTCGTCGTCGGTGCCGGTCGCGTATCGCGCCGACCTCCCGTCAGACGTGCGCAACGTTGATGGTCGCCTGTACCTCATCTATCTGAACGGCGCGACCGCGGCGAACACGCCGATGGTGCGCAGCCTGGCGACACAGTTTGTGAAGGATCACCTGCTGCCTGGCGACCGGGCGGCGATCTGGGACTCGCAGTTCCCGTTGCGCCCCGTGGTGTTCACCGACGACAAGACCAAACTGCTGGCGGACATCGAACCGTACACCGGCGCCGTCGGCAGCGGGGCAGACCTGCCGTTTGCCTATCAGTGTGGCCCGCTGTCCGTGTCGACCCTGCAGTCGGGACTGCGCGAGCAGTGTCAGGCGGCGCTCGCCGAGCCACACGCGATGCTCAACAAGGCCGTGAATTTTTTCAACGCGATTCAGGGCCGCCGCAAGTCGATCGTCCTGTTTGCCGGTGGCTGGATTGGTGACTCCAATCCGGTCTCGCGCGCAGACATCACGCTGTACGCGGTGGACGTTCGTGGCCTCGTCACCTACGAACCAGAGATTCTCGGCGGCGGCCTCGTTGGGCCGGAGCAGGCAGCAGCGGTGGCGACGAAGTTGTCCTCGCTCAACCGCAGTGTGGACGGCATGCACAACCTGGCCGTCAGCACCGGCGGCTTCGCATTGATCAATCGCAACGAATTTGCAAAGGGCTTCACCCGCATCGTCGACGCCAACAGCCAGTACTACGTGCTCGGCTACGCATCGTCGTACACCCGTCGCGATCGGGTGTTCCGCGATCTTGACGTCAAGGTGAAGAAGCCAGGGCTGAAAGTCCACGCACGGCGGGGCTACTTCCCGCGTTTCTAGAGGACATTGATGACGCAGCGGTTTCGGGCAGCAGTGTTGATGGCGGTTCTGGTCTCTGGTGCGGCATGTGCCGCCCGTACGGACCCGGCGATGTCCGCGCAGCGCGGGAGGCCGCCCCTGACGGAGGCGGACGTGACCGCCATCGCCGAGTTGCTGCGACTCGAAGATCTGAGGCGGTTCGACGAGCCCGCGCTGGTGCGACTCCTCGGGTCATCCCATCCCGAAGTGCGGCGTCGCGCCGTGGTCACGGTGGGACGCATCGTCAACGAGCGCAGCCTGGCGTTGTTGGAGCCCCTGCGCGCAGACACCAACCCGACCATCGTCGCGACCGTGGCGTTTGCGATGGGCCAGACGCGTAACCCCGCCGCTGTACCGTGGCTCACGACGACGATGAATGCCTGGCAGGTGAATCCTGATGCCGCGTTCGAGGCGGCCCGGTCACTTGGGAAGACCCGGTCCCCCGAAGGGCGCGCCAGCCTTGAGGCGTTTCTTGCGAACGTGCCGGACGCACGGGCCAGTCGTGCTGTGGTCGGTGAGGCGTTGTTGTCGCTGGGCCGGTTCACAGAACCAGGCACGATCGATCCGATCGTGCGGTGGACGACCTCTCAGGATGTGGAGGTCCGGTGGCGCGCCACGTGGGCGCTGTTCCGTCCGCGGAATCCTGCGGCGGTGTCGCACCTGATGACGCTCTCGAAAGATCCGTCGCCCGAGGTGCGCTTCTGGGCTGTGCGTGGCCTGGTCCCCACACTGGTTCCCGACCGAGCTGTGGCGGCGGCGCGGCTTCGCGACGCGCTCAAGGATCCCGATCGCCGGGTGCGCACCGAGTCACTCCGCGTGCTCACCGCGTACGACGATGACGCGTCGGTGGCAGCGGTGCTGGCCGAGTTGGAAAATCCGGACACGTGGATGTCGGTGTCTGCGGCCGAAACGCTGGGCCGGCATACGAGTCGCATGGATCAAGTGCGTCCGCGACTCGAAGCTGCGATGGCCGAGTCCAAACCTGCAGCGCTTCGTACTGTGGCAAAGGCGCAGTTGACGAGGCTGACCGCACCACCGCCCGATCCGGCAGGGCGCGCTGGCGGCGCCGGACGGGCTGGAGGGGCGCGCGCTGGTGGCGCAGGCGCGCCTCCACCGGGCGCGGTTGGGTCCCAGCTTGGCTATGTGCGAACGGACACGGACTACCGAGCGATCGTCGAACGTTGGATCGTGCCGACGTACAACGGCGCACCAAATCCCCGTGCGGTGTGGATGACCTCGAAGGGCGAAATCGAAATCGAACTGTTCGCGGCGGATGCGCCTTTGGGCATGGAGGAGCTCGTCCGCCTCACCGAGTCCAAGGCGATTGTGGGTCCGGCGTTTACGCGACTGGTGCCGAACTTCGTGGCCCAGCAGGCGACGATTCCTGGCGCCAATCGTCTGCGTGACGAAGTGAACCGCCATGGTCTGCTGCGCGCGAATCTCGCGTGGGCGTCGTCTGGTCTCGACACTGGTCGACCTGGTTACACACTGGGCAATACCCCGCAGCCCCACAATGAGGGCGATTTCACATCGCTGGGCCGTGTGGTTCGAGGCATGGATGTGGTTGATCGCCTCGAACTGGGGGATGCCATCACTGCCGCGCGAGTGATCCTGAAGTAGGGCAGCCTGCTGCCCCAGAGTCGGAGCACAAGGGCTTTAGCCCTTGTGACTGTCCCAGGGGCTGAAGCCCCTGGGCTCCTTTAGTGGGTGTTAAGCGACGGCGTCGCCGATTGATACACGCCTGCCGACGACGTTGAACGAGTGATCGATCGGTAGGTCAACGCCGTCGCGATTAGAAGCGATAACGTGCCGATGGTGGCGTGTGACCAGAACATCGCGTCCACACTCAGCTTGCCGGTGAACCCTTCGGCGACACCCACAAGCAGGAACACGGGAATGGCGGCGAGAGAGAACGGTCTGCCGGGCTTCTTGCCGCCCCTGGACACAGCCTCCATCAGTGCGGACAATCCCGAGAGGTAGACGAATAACTCCGGCCGAAGGGTCTCGGGTCGCAGACCCAACACCATCAGGTGGAGACCGAGCAGGACCCCCCAGATCACCACCCACAACAACATCGTCGTGGCGATGAGCAGGCGCGTGGTGTCGGCGGCTGAGAGCGGCAGCACACGCAGATGCCGGGTGTAACCATCCCAGGCGATGTTTGATCCGATCGCGAAGAACGGCGCGAACAGTGCGGTGCCCATGATTACCTTCGGACTGAGGCCTGCGGCACTGAAGACCAGGAGTCCCGATCCCGCAAACGACTCATACAGGCTTTGTGAGGGTTCAAACGTCGTGAAGTACCACGCCATGCCGGTGGTCCCGACAAGCGCGAAGCCGAACGCCCATACCAGCGTGGGCACAAGCAGACGGCCGAGGCCGGTGAGGCGGTCAGCCATGTGCATGACGGATCGCGCACCGATCGGCGTGCGACGAGCCCCGGACGCGGGCGCGTGCTCCGTCGGGCGGCCCATGCCGCCGTACCGCTGTGGCGTCCACACGAATGCCCCGACCGCGGCAACGAGACCGAGACCCAACACGGTCGCAGCCGGAACGCTTAGGTCTCCAAACGATGTCGGCAGAT
>CAZLJG010000014.1:0-17160 GCA_964559545.1 uncultured Solibacteraceae bacterium
CAGTCGCGCAGCGGCAAGGACATCCTCGCGCATGAGTTCAAAGCCATGGGCGTGCGATTGGTCGGAGAAGCCTCGGCCGGCGCGGTCATTCCCGCCTCATTCGGCGATGTCGGTCACGACACCGTCCTCATGTTTCCGACGATGCGGTTGCCGCGGTACACGGATTTGCTTGAGTTCAAACCCGTCGAACCGCACGTGACCGTGGCGCGGCCCGGACTCTACGCGGCCGGCCGGGATGGAATCATCGATGCGGGAGTCGCTGAAGCGATTCGGTTGATCAAGCGCTAACGCACCACCGGAATCCCGCGATTTCGTGGCGAACAGATCCCAAGGCGATACTCTTCAGGAACCTCGAGAGTGGCCTTCGTGATTTTTGCTCCGGGCATGACTGGCTCGGCATGCAACACGCGACCGAGCACGGTCTCGCGACGGAGTTGGGATGGGTTGTCGACAAATCGCAGACCCAGACGGCCGTCTGCCGTGTCGCGTTCGTGCGCGACCAGGACCAGCTGTGCGCCTGAGAGGTTGGCTCCGACCTCGTCGCGGATGAAGCGGGCAATCCCTCCCTCGTCGTGACCGGCGATGTTGCCACCAATCGCGATGTTCTCGTTGACGCGGTGCAGTGTCGTGCCTTGCCAGTTGCCCAGCATCGCGACCACGCGTGCGATGGCGATCGGGGCCACGAGCCGATCGAACACCACAACAAACTCCCGCATTGCGCCCTCCACGTGCAGTGAGATGCAGGGCGGGATTGAACTGATCGCATTGGCCGCCGGCTGCGCACCTGGCCGACGGGTCGGGCGCGCAAGCCCTGGCGTTCCGGTGATCGTGCCGATAGCTTTGGCGACTGCTTCAGCCACAGGAGGATCAAAGTCCGATTGAAACGCGCGGAGCCGGCTCACCCAGACATCCGCATCAGGCGCCTGCGGTGCGATCACGGCGGCGATCCTCTCGATGAGCGCAATGCGCACGCGGCGGGAGGTGTCGGTCTTTTCAGCAGTCAGCCGATCCAGGGCGTCGAACAGCAGCTCACGCGCGGCCTCGGGTTGGGGCATCCCAGCGAGCGCATTCGCAGCAGTGAGCAACAACTGGGGATCGGAGAACTCCAGCGCTTCGAGGGCCACTCCGTAGACCATCGGGTGCTTCAACGCGACCAGACTTCTGATCACCTCCGTCAGCACGTTCGGATGCTCATCGGTCACGAGCGCCGCCAGAAGCGCGGTGTCTTCGATGAGCGTGGCCACGCGCGCGGACGCCGCTCGCACCTCCCACTGCAGGTGTTTGGACGCGACCTCGGTATTCAGGCGCCGCAGGGTCTCAAGGCGCTCGCCCTTTTCCTCGTCGGCGACCACTCGACGCGCGAACGCTTCCAGGGCCGACATTGGCGCAACCCAGTCGGGAAACTTTGAAACAGCCGCCAGGACCTGCGCTTCGACCTGCAGGTACAGCGTGGGATTCCACTCCCCGCAATCCTTAAAGCGCTCCGGCTTCGCCGTGCCGAGTGCCTCGATCACGTCCAGCTCGGCCACCAGTCTGTCTGCGAGGTCGAGCACACGACACAGGGGTACGGCGGGCGCCTGAATGAGCTTGCGAATGGCCATGTTGGCCGCTGTTGGAAACGAGCGGTCCTTGGCGGACAGCTCCAGGGGGAAGAGGTGTGTGGCATTGTGCGGATTCAGGGCCCGCACCCCGAACTCGCGGATGTCGTCGCCGCACGGGCTGCCAGAGGCGGCGCAGGTGAACCGCGCGGCTTCGATCGCAATCGCGTCATTGTTGGCCCGCATACCCTCAAGGATTCGAAGGAACTGGATCACGGAGCCACGAATCTGGAGGCCGACGCGCACGTTGCCGGCGTCCCGTTGCTGAAGACCCGTACGAGTCCACGAAAGCACTGCATCCTCACTGGATGGGTCCGCCAGGCGGCTGCCATCAGCACGAAAGAGTCGGACCAACGCCTCGGCCGCATCAAAGCGGAGGTTGCGCATCTGCTGAATTTCAGCGATCCACTCGCGCTCATACCGTTTCGCAGCTGAGGCCGTGAGCGGCAACTCCGCCAGGCGAATCCAGAGGTCCCCTCGCGTCGGCGACAGGACCTCCCGCTTCAGGCGTTCCTCGATCGCTGCGATGGCAAACGCCGCCTCGGCACGCGCATCTGGATGATCGATGAGCGACTGCACCAGGGCGTCGGCGGCCGCGACCCGTACCACCGGCGCGGCGTCATCGAGAAAGGTCGCGAGAAATGTGACGTTTTCCGGAGTTTCGAATCGACCGAACTCCCGCACGGCAAAGTAGCGCAGGTCGTTCTGCGGGTGTTTCGAGGCGAGCACGAGCAAATCCAGATCGGCCGCACGGTTGAGCCGCCCGGCCTGGGCGTCGCCCACTCCGCGTTCTTCGGGATACCAGCGGTCAGCACGCATCCGGTCGGCCGCAAGCAGCAACTCCTCGACCGAGATCACGGGCGCCTGCTGGGCACCAAGAGGCGCGGCCATCGGCAGCACCAACGCCAGTGCGACGAAGGCGCGAATCACTCGGGACATTCGGTGATCTTGGCGATTTTGCTGCCGGCCAGTGCGGGTCGCATCGTGCGATTGGACGGGTCAAACGCAGGCGGCACCCAGCCCAACACGGTATCCCGGCGATCGCGGTCGCGCAGGTCCTTTCGCACGTGCTTCAACCGGCCGTCGAGGGTGTCGCGACCGTGACCAAGCATGATGACGGCTCCACGACGGACGGGCGTCCCCATTTCGTCGCGGATGTACCGATCGGTGCTGACGTACTCGTTTGCGCCAGGACTCCCGACGAGTGCCATCGCGTCGTCTGCGTGCACGACATCCTGGCCAGTGAAGTACCCATCCTTCGCGAGCTTCCAGAACCGCGCGACCGCAATCGGGGCGCGCTCGCGGTTCATCTGCATCCGCCATGGGTCGGCATCATCAAACTGCACGGCGAGACACGCCGGAGCATTCCGAATCTCACCTTCCGTGGGCTGCAGAGCCTTGCGATGTTTTGGACGAGGCTCGGGCATGGTCCCCGTCACTTCACCGATCACCTCCGCCACCCGTTTTGCGATCACCGGATCAAAATCCGTGGCGTGGGTCTGCATGGAGACCGCCCATCCAAATCCTTCCGGCGCGGTACGAAGACCAAATTCACGTACCCGCTCGAGCAACATCAGTCGCGTCTGGACCGACGTGTCCTTCCCCTCAAGTGTGACCCGGTCAAAGGCGGCGACGATCGACGGCAGCAGCACCTTGGGATTCGGCGCGTCGTGGAGTAGTTCAGCCGCCGTGCGCACGAGGTGATAATCCTTGGCCTCCAGCGCCGTCACGGCAAATGTTGCCGCCATCGGGTGCTGCAGGGTGAACAACGACCGCAGGGCCTCAGCCCGCACATTGGGGTGAGGGTCCTCCATCAAGCCAATCACGACTTCGGCGTCCTTGATGGTGGCGGCGAGCCTGGCCGCTGCGGCGCGCACCATCCACTGTTCATGGCTGATCGCGTTCAGGCGGACGAGTGCGGCCGCTTCTTCAGGCATGCGGCTCGCCAGTTGCTCAAGCGCCACCAGGGGTGCCTGCCACGAGCGAGGTGCGGTGGCCGTCGCAATGGCCTGCGCCTGCGCCAGCAACTCCCGGTCCGGAGACCAATCCCCGCACCCGGTCACGGCGGCGTTCTTGAGCGCAGCCAGTTTCTTGATGACGGCAGACCTGGTCTCCGTGCCCTGTGCCAGCGGCAACAAATCACACAGCGGCACATCAGGATTCTCGATCAGGCGCAGGATCGCCGGATCCTTGGTGTACGGGTCGGCCCGTGATGCCAGGCGCTCCAGGACCTCCCGATGCGCGGGGTTGAAGGGATTACGCATCTCGACCGCCCTCTGCCGAATCGCCGGGTTCAGGGAGATGTCCGCGCGTTCCAGAACGAAGTCGTCATCCGTCCCGGTCGCATGCAGCGCCTCCAGGAACGTCGAGGCGTCTCCTATCTTCACCGTGCCGATCGTGACATCACGCCCCGCCGCGGCCCCCAGCAGAAACCACTCGCGCAACGCGCGAACGGTCGAGTCGGCCACAGGCCGGCCGCGTCGGTTCCATAACAGCTCGACCAGCACAAGACCAGCCTCGATGCGCATCGGACTCTGCTGTTGAATCTCGTTGAGGAATTCGCGTTCGTACCGGGCCGAGAAAGCAGCATTTAACGGCAACTCGGCCAGGGCTTTCCAGAACCCGAAGATGACCCGGCGATCGCGTTCCCGCAACAGCCTGAATTGGATCGGTTGAACCGCGGTGGCGATCGGCGCGTCCGGCCGATCAATCAGCGTCTGCACCAGCGCGTCAGCCGCCTCGATACGAACGTCCGGGTCCTCGTCCTCAAGGAATCGTCCAATGAAGAGCGCGTTGTCCGCCGTCTCAAAACGACCGAACTCCCGGACCGCCAGCTTTCGGAGGACCGGATTCTCCGACGCGCTCGCCAGCACCAGCAGATCCATGTCGACGTCGCGATTCGCAGTGCGCGCGTCGTCAAACGTCGTGCCGTCAGGGAACCAGCGGTCAGCCCGGATCCGATCGGCCGCCAGCAGCAGGGCTTCTGGCGCGATGGCCGCGCGGTTGCGTTGAAGCGGCACCTGGCCGTCAACGACCGCGACTGCCACAACAACCAGGCAGGCCACGGCCGCCCGACGTGTCACCGCACGGGCCCTGATGCCAGCAGCGGAGTGGCGAGCGTCTCGAGACGCTCTGTCAGTCGCGACGACGCAGGCACGGTGACCAGGCGTGTCACACTTCGAACAGCCTCCGCAGACCACGTTCTCCAGGCCGCCAGCGCCTCCACATGGTCGGGCATGGCCTTGCCATCCCGAAGTTCGACAGTAATCCGCGCGCGCCCGGCCCGGGCCACAAGTTCAGCGACTTCCAGCGACATTGCTTCATCAGACGATGCGAGGAGCCAGGCGGTCGTGGCGACGGCCACCCCTACGTTGCGCATCTCGGCCGCGCTGGTCTTGTCGGCCGTGTCCATGTTCGTGTGGTAGTAGCGGTCAGTGAAATGCCAGTTGAGCAGCGACGGAATGCCGGCGGTGCCAAACACCGTGTGGTCGCTGCCACCCTCGTAGGGATTGGTCTTCACGACCCAGCCCGTCTTCGTCGCCACCCGTTCGCAGACCGCGAGGTGCAGGTCGTTGATGAGATCGCCTTTGAGGCTCTCCTTGCGGACGTTGCCACGTCCCCACTCGGAGTTGGGATCCCAAGACCGGCTCCAGATGGCGCCGGGATCGGGCCAGCGCTCGACCAGGAAGCTGCCGCCGGTCTTCGCGATGTCCTCGCCGGTCATGTCCATCGAGAACATGTACTTCACGCCCGGAACCTTGGCAGCATTCCGCTGCAACCACGCGCGGCTGCCGCTGATTTCGTTGAGCCAGAGGAATGTGATCGTTCGGGCGGGTCGGGGAATGGCGCCGGACGCCACGCCCAGCGTCAGCGACCGCGCAAGTTCCTGCAACGTCGCCACACCGGACGCGTTGTCGTTTGCGCCGGGCTCCTGGACGTGCGCGGCGATCACAATTCGTTCGTCGGGCAGCGTGCTGCCGCGAATTTCGTGGACCAGCGTTCGCTCGGGTTTCTCCGCGAACGTGCTGACCACTTCCACACGAACTCGCTGCGGTCCGGCCTTCAGTGCTGCCCGCAACGTCTCGTTGGCACGACGTGAGGCTTTGAACCCAAATGCTTTCCGTTCGGCGTCCCTGGGAATGCTGCCCCACTGCAGGATGTCGGGCTCGTTGGCGATGTAACTCGCGATTGATGTCGAGACCACACCAATGGCGCCGCGCTGCACAACGGCCTGCCTGAACAGCCCTCCCAGGTCGGCGTCACCAATGACGACCGCGCCTTTGACGTCCTTGCCTTCAAAGTCAGCGGCCTGACCGCGTCCGACATCCACGAGGGGCGCCTCCACCGGACCGTTGGTGGAGTAGGAATTGATCGCGAGCGCAAGACGTTCGCGCTCCTTTGACAACACTGTGAGTGGCGCCTGCCCAGGACGCAAGAGCGACAACGTGCCGACCGTGTGATCCCAGCCAGGACTCGGCCCCTCTGCTGTTTCAATCCAGGTGGACGACGAAGGTGTCAGTCGTGCGTGGACGCGATCGATCGTCGCGTCATAGCCGGCGTTGCCGGCGAGACGCCAATGTCTGGACGCGAACTCAACCGTGGCCATGGCGGCCGCTTCATCAAAACCGGCCCACGCCCTGTCGATCACCGGCTGAATCGTCTTGACCATCGCCGGCGACAACGCCCGCGCGGCGGCAAGCTCGGCCCGAACTGTCGACTCTGAATCCGGCCCCTGCGCCAGCAGCACCGGCGCACCCAGCACCAAGCACCCGGCACCCAGCACCCGCACCCAGCACCGTGCACTCAGCACCCAGCACCCCATTTCAACATCTGCTCCTCCAGACTGAGCGGATACGAGATCGCCACATCAACCACGTCACCGGTTGCATCGTGGACAAGGGCCAGTTCCGGCTGCACGAATCCCGTGTACGACGGGAGGTTCAGCTTCTGCACACGCGCCACAATTTCGTCTCGCAACGCCGGGTCGAAGTGAATCCCGTACGTCTCAAACAGATTCCTGGCCGCCGTGTAGTCGCCTGTGGACTTGATGCGCTGCACCTCGCCCAGCAGTCGGCCAACGCCCTCATGGAAGGCCGCGGCATCAACCATCACGTAGTACGTCTTGCCGTCGCGCGTCCTGGACTCGATCGCGCGGGTGTTGGCCATCAGCCAATGCACGATCGCCTGTCGGTTGCGCATGTGGTCTTCTTCAATCGTTGTGCCTTCACGAATTCGTCTGAGCTGCACGAGCGCGTTGCGGGCATAGGCTTCGTACTCGGCTTGGACAATCTCCGTCTGATGTTCCGCGGGCACCATGCCAATCTCCGCGATCTTCGGCTCGCCAACAAAGTACAGCGCCACAAGATCGGCACGGGTTTCTTCGAGACCGGCATATTGCTCTTTCAGCGCGGCTTCCGGCCGTCCACCAAGGTGGGCCTCGACCACGCCACTGCCATGTCCCAACACTTCGTGAATCGCGGTCGTGACCTCGCTGGCCAGCGACCCCCACTTCTCCGCCCGCGCGACTTCCTCCGAAGACCAGCAGAACTCCTGGCGATACGACGGCGGGAGTGACTTGTCGTAGGCCTCGTTGACGTTGGCGAGCGACACCGATTTGCTGCCGTATCGCTCCCGGATCAACTGGTCATTCGGCAGGTTGATCCCAATCGGCGTGACCGGGCCGGAGTCACCCGTTTCCATGACGACGTCGATCGCCCGGGCCGTGACACCGACCACACTCGTGCGGCGCCATTTCGCGTCCCAGGGCATCCGATCCTCAAACCACTGTGCAGACTGCGCCAGTCGATGAATGCTCTCTGTCTTTCCGGGGTTCACGTAGAAGACAAGTGCCTCCCACGCGCCCTTCACGCCGCGCGCATCCATGTAGTTCTCGATGAAGCCGTTGATCGTGTCAACCGGCGAGTCCTTGTCCTCAACCCACGCAATGTCGTACGCCACCCGATCGGCGTCCTCACCTGTCTCGTAAAACTTCACCAATGCGTCAATCGCCTTCCGCATCGCCGGCGTCGCGAAAGGCCGCGCGCCGGTCAGGTGCGTGATGATGCGGGCAATGTAGTCGCCATAGAGTCCGCTGACCCGCGCCACCTCTTCGACCAACCCCGTGCCGGTCTTGACGAGGCGGGAGTTGAGGCCGTACTTCTCCTCAAAGCCTTCAAGATCGGCCATCGAGACGCCGGAGTACAGATTGTTGGCACTCTCGGTCAGGATGTCTTTGCCTTCTCCAGGGGACTTGTTGGTGACAAGGGGCTCGGAGGTGGCGTCGAAGAATGCAGACCTGAGCTCTGGTCCCAGGGGCTGAAGCCCCTGGGCTCCATTGATTCGCTCGGCTGTCGCCAGCGCCTCAAGGAACGCCTCTTCTGAACACTTCAACACGTACTTGCGTGCCGTCAGGTTGTTGTACGGACCCGTGTTGATCCAGAAGAGTTTTGTGTAGCGACGGATCTCGGCGAGCGTCTCCGGATCAAAAGCCGACGAATCGATGCGGCCGGCGCGGACAACAGCTTCGAGGAGCCCGCGCATCTGGAGATTGTGCCGATACCGCTGATCCCAGTAGATATCGCGGCCGGCTATCGCCGCCTGTGTCAGGTGCCAGATGAGCAACTTGTCATTCAGCGGCAGCGCGGAGAATCCATCCGCGTACAACTGGACCACGGCCGCTTCGTCAATTTGTTCGAGCAGGTACTGTCGTTCCATACGGTGTTCAGATCTCGATTGATTCGCGATGGCCCGGCGTCTTCACGGTCCACTTGAGTTCGGATTCCACGGTCGCCTTGAGGGCATCCATGGGCCCGGGTTCACCGTGCACCAGACACAACAACGACGGCGCTTTCTTGAAGCTCTTCAGCCACCGGAGGATTTCGTTGCGATCCGCGTGCGCCGAAATAGAGTCGATGGTTTCAATGCGCGCGCGCACGGGAATCTCCTCCCCATGAATCCGCGTCATCGTCGCGCCATCCTTCAACAGCCGCCCGCGTGTGCCCACAGACTGATAGCCGGCAAACAACACGGTATTCCTCGCGTCGGGCAAGAGGCGGCGCAGGTGATGCAGCACGCGGCCGCCGGTCGCCATACCGCTCGAGGAAATGATGATGCTTGGCCGGTCATCCTCCTGCACCTTGCGCGACTCCGCAATGGTGGCAATCACCCGAAGGCGAGCCGTCATGAAGTTGCGCAGGCCCTCATCGAGTTCGTGCATCCGGTCGCGATACTCCGCGAGCACTTCCACGGCCATCGGGCTGTCCACGTACACAGGCACTTCGGGAATCGCCTTGCGCTCTTCAAGCCGTCGTACCCAATACAACAGCTCTTCCACGCGGCCGAGGGCGAATGCAGGGATTACAACCTTCCCCTTGTTCGCAATTGTCTCGCTGATGATCTGCCCCAGCTTCACCCCGTCGTCATCCGCATCGTGCACACGGTCGCCGTAGGTGGACTCAACGAGGACCACATCGGCATCCGGCGGTGCCGCCGGATCCGGCAGCACCGGACGGCCGTAGCGGCCGAGGTCGCCGCCAAACAGGATGGTCTTGCCTTCGGAGGCGACGGTGATACGCGCATACGCAGACCCGAGCAGGTGGCCGGCGTTCATGAACTCGAGCTCGACCCCTGGTGCGATCGGCACGGGGCGGTCATACCCGACCGGCTGCAGTTGGAGAATGGCGCGTGCGGCATCGTTTTCGGTGAACAGCGCCAACGCCGGCTTGTGCTTCGTGTAGCCCTTTCGGTTCGCACGCTCCGCGTCTTCTTCCTGCAGCCGCGCGGCATCTTCCATGACGATGCGCGCCAGTTCCTGGGTGCCACCAGTGCAGAAGATGCGGCCCGTGAATCCTTGTGCCACCAGGCGTGGCAACAAGCCGCAGTGATCAAGATGCGCGTGCGTGAGCACGACCACATCGATCGATCGCGGAGGAACCGGAAACGGCTCCCAATTCCGTTCGCGCAGTGACTTGAGGCCCTGAAACATGCCGCAGTCCACGAGGACGCGAACACCCCCTGCATCGAGCAGATGTTTTGAGCCGGTGACCGTGCGCGCAGCGCCAAGGAATGTCAGTTTCATGCAAAAAGTCCTGCCTGTCCGCCCGTGTGCCAGAAGAGCACGCGGTCATTGGGGGTAAACGAGCCGGCGCGCACGCGCGCGATGAGTCCCGCCATGGCTTTGGCGGTGTACACGGGATCCAGCACGATGCCTTCGGTGCGCGCGACCATTTCGAGCGCTTCGGTGGACGCCGGCGTGGGAATTCCGTAGCCGTCGCCGACGAACTGGTCGTCCACCTCAATGTCCTGTTCCAGACCAACCCCGGCGATTGACGCCCCTATCAACGCAGCGAGGTCCGTGAGCAGTCGTCGCACAATCGTGGTGAGGCCATCGGAGGATTCATCAGCGCTGATGCCGATAATCCGGGCCTTGACGCCAAACAGCGCGCATCCGGCAATGAGCCCCGCCTGCGTCCCCCCTGACGATGTGGAGTGCACGATGGCGGTGGGCGAGATGCCGGCGGTCAGGACTTCCTCGACGCCTCGCGCGAAGCCTGCGGCGCCGAGCGGCGTTGAGGCCCCGAGGGGAATCACAAACGGTCGTCGGCGCTCGGTCTCGAGTTCCTCGGCCACCCTGAGCATGGCCGTGGCGCGCGCTTCGCGGGAGGCGACGTGCCGAATGTCCGCTCCGAAGAGCCGGTCGAGGAGCGCATTGCCCGTTGGTCGCGCCTGTTCCACGCCGTTGACGACCAGTACCACCTTGAGTCCGAGCGCGGCACCGGCTGCCGCAGTGACTCGACAGTGATTCGACTGGAGGCCGCCACACGTGACCAGTGTGTCGGCCCCGGCCGCGCGGGCTGCGGCCAACATCGTCTGCAGCTTGCGCACCTTGTTGCCGCCCATCGCAAACGACAGCAGGTCGTCGCGTTTCATGAACAGGGCCGGGCAGTCCGGACCCAGGGCGGCCTCAAGACGGCGCAGACGATCGATCGGCGTCGGGTGCGGCGCGAGCGTGACCAACGGCAACGCTCGCAAGGTTGCCATCGCAGTGGCCATTCAACAGCAAGTCTATACTTGGAGCGCACGCGCGCAGGTGCACAAGCGAACAATGACCAACCCCCTTCTGGAAGCCCTGGCCACGACTCCGAACGTCCTGTCGGTCGAGCTGCGTCCGCCGCGTGCGGAACTGAACGCGGCAGCGGGCATGGACGCGTGGATTGATACCTACCACGCGGTGCGGGGCCTTGTGCGGCAGGGGTTGTTTGTCTATTTGACTGACAGCGCGGTTGGAGCGCGGGAGGAAAACAACCTGCGCCATCTGGTAAACAACCTGGGCACGGATGTGCCGCGCAGCCATGTCATCCCGTTTCTGACGACCAAGCACACCCGCGAGTACTGCATTTCGTACGCTGAGCGCGCGCTTCATGAGGGGTTTCCGTCACTGGTAGTGCTCGGCGGTGACAAGTCTGTCGGACCAGCTCGATGCGTGGAGCACGCATGGCAACTACGGCAGGACATCCGGGCTCATGTGCCGGAGCTCACGCTGGGGGGGTGGGCCAATCCCCACCAGAACCCGGTGACGCAGGTCGGCTATCTGAGCGACCCACACTTCACTGGGGAGTTGTTCCTGACGCAGGTGGTGTCACACCATGACCTGCCGAAAATCGACGCCTTTTTGTCCGCGCAGCAGGCGGCCAAGGTCACCACGCCTGGGATCTTTGGTGTGTTCTATTACCGCAGTGCCAACCCAAGAACACTCTCCGTGCTGCAGCAGTTCCTCACCGTGCCGGCAGAGGCGCTGACGAGGGAGTTTGAGGCAGGGGACTCGCCCGAAGAAATCTGTGCACGTTCGATTCGCGAGCTGCGCAAAGCGGGCGCGCGCCACCTCTACCTGTCGAACCTGCCCATCCAGGGCACGTCGCGGGTGCTGCAGCGGATTCTGGATCTGGTGTAGGCACGCTACAACCCAGCGCGCCCTACGTCCGGCCCCAGGTCCCGCTGTAGACAAAATCCGCAGCGGCTCGGCGGCTTCGCGGTGTGACTTCGCTCTGCCGATGTTTTTCGTTCGGCAACACGTCCGGAGATCCTGGATACCCGAGCGCAATGATGGCTGCGAGATCGAAGTCGGGGGGCACCTCGCAGATCTCCGCCGCCCGCACCCGGTCGAACCCTTCCATCTGACGCGCGGCCAATCCCTGCGACTGCGCCTGCATCGTCAGATACGCGACCGCCTGACCTGTGTCGTAGAGCGCGTGCCGATTGGGATCCGCGGATGGGCCGATCGTCAGCTTCGACGCCACCACAATAAACACCGGCGCGAGTGGAGCCCACGCCTGGTTGCCCGTCGTCAACGTCGAGACCAGTGCGGTAAAGACGCCTTCGTGTGCGAACCGATCGACCGCGATGAACCGCCAGGGTTGTTCGTTGCGGGAGGAGGGTGCCCAGCGGGCGGCCTCAAACAGCCGCCAGAGATCGGCCGTCGCGACCGGTCGCGAGGCGTCGTAGGCCCGCGGACTCCACCGCTCGCGGATCAGGTCCAGGACCTCATGATCGGCGTTCGCATGCTTCGGGTGCGGCATCACAGTTATCATCTCCTGAATGGCTCAATTTCTCGACACCGTCCCCTTCTCCGGCATCATCCGCATTCGCGACATGATGTATTCGGTCGACAAGCCGTTCCGGCTCGACCAGGGTGACGTCAGTTTTGATGCGCCCGAGACGGTGAAAGAGGCGCTGCGCAAGGCCATCGCCGACAACCGCACGCACTACGTACAGACGACCGGGATTCCACCGCTGCTGGATTTGCTGGTGGATAAGATGCGCACAAAAAACGGCATCCCCATCGGCAGCGCCGACGAAGTCATGGTCACCAACGGCGGGATTCACGCGCAGTACATCGCGTGTCTGGCGCTGCTGGAGCCGGGGGATGAAGTGCTGATGCCGGATCCGGCGTGGCCTCCGACGGTGAGCAACATCCTGGCGGCGCAGGCGGTCCCGGTGGCGTATCCGCTCCATGAAGAGCGCGGCTGGCGTCCGGATGTTGCGGAGATTGCGCGACTCATCACGCCACGGACCAAGGCCATCGTGATCAATACGCCGTGTAATCCCACAGGCGGTGTGCTCACGCGTGAGGACCTCGATGCTCTGGCGGCGCTGGTGACGGAGCAGAACCTCTGGGTGTTTTCTGACGAGGCGTATGAAGACTTCCTGTTCGACGGGCGCGAGCACCTGAGCATCGCCTCGTGGCCAGGGCTGTACGAACGCACCATTCCGCTCTACACCCTGAGCAAGACGTACGCGGTGACTGGTCTTCGGCTCGGGTATGTCGCGATCAAGGACCCGGTGATCCGCGAACGGGCAAAAAAGGTCGTGTTCTGCACGACGTCGAACGTGTCGTCACTCGGGCAATATGGCGCAGTCGGCGCGTTGCAGGGGCCGCAGGACGCGATCGAGGGCTTCCGCCGCGAGATCGCTGCACGGCGCGACATCTTCTACGAGCGGCTGCCGAAGGCGTCGCATGGCCTGCTGAGTGGTGCGCACCCGTCGGGCGCGTTTTACGCGTTCGTGAAGATCGACCCGTCGTGGAAGTCCCCGCTGCCCAACGCCCCCGAATCCCAGTCGTGGGCGATGACCGAGTTCCTGATCAAGAAGGCGCGCATCGGATCAGTGCCGGGTGTGGACTTCGGCGCGCGCGGCGAAGGGTTCCTCCGCTTCTGCTTCGCGCGCGATCGGGCGGAGATTGAAGGCGCGCTCGAGTCCATGGAACGCGCGCTCGTCAGCTGAAGATCAGCTTCGCGCCGGCGACAAGCAGCACGACGCCAAGGAGTCTGCGGAACATCGGTGTGCCAAGGCGACGGCTGCCGAGTTCGGACCCGATCAGCCCGCCCACGACCGCGGCCGCAGCCCACAGCGGCATCTGCCCTGGCAGGTGCGACAGGCTGCCTGGATTGCCGGCGAGACCCGCCAGCGAGTTGACCAGAATGAACGCCGCGGCGACGCCGCCCGATTCGCGGGTGGCGGCCCATCCCATGAACAACAGGATCGGACTCAGGAAAATCCCGCCGCCGGTCCCAGTCAGACCGGCGAGGAATCCGATGGCGGCGCCTGTCGCGACGGCCACACCCACGCGTGGAGCCTTCGGCGCATCCGCCTTCAGATCGAGCCACAGCCGAACCGCCGCCGTCCACAGCACCAGCCCCACGAGCGTGCGATACCAGTGACCCGGCAACGTGATCGCGCCGCCAATGAAGGCCAGTGGTATCGATCCCACAGCAAACGGCCAGAAGAGTGACCAGGAAAACAGACCCGCGCGCCTGAACCGCCACGTGGCAATCGACGCGACAAGCAGATTCAACACAAGCGCCGTGGGACGCATCATCGGCGTGGGCATGGCCAGGAACGACATCGCGGCGAGATAGCCGGACGCGCCTGCGTGACCCACCGACGAATAGAGGATCGCGGCCACGAGAAACGCCACGGCGAGGATGAGTGCGGGGTCCACGGACGAGCTAGCTCAGGTGACGCCCGCCATCCACGCGGATGGTTTCGCCGGTCATGAAATCGGTTTCAGCCAAAGTGATCACCGCCTGCGCAATCGCATCGGCGCCGCCCCATCGACCCACCGGCGTCGCGGCTTCGACACGCGCGCGAGTGGCTGCGGACATTTCGTCAGGCGGCACGATGGGCCCGGGCGCAATGCTGTTGATCAGGATGTTCTCGTCCGACAACTCGAGGGCCAACGCTTCAGTCACGGCTTTTACTCCGGCCTTGGCGATGTAGTACCCGGCGTAGCCCTTGTAGCGTGGACGGCCACTGGCCGCCGTCCAATCACCGAATGTAATGATGCGGCCGCCACCAACCGCGCGCATGTGTGGCACCGCTGCGCACGCACAGACAAACGTTCCTCGCATATCAACGCCGAGCGTGTGCTCGACTTCCGAGGTCGTGAGTTCGTTGAAAGGAGCAGGCGCGTACCGCGAGGCCATCATCACAAGCACGTCCAACCGGCCGAGGGTGTTGACGACCTGTTGCATGACGGCTTCGATGACCGGCACTTCGCCGGTCACATCGCAGCGAATTGTCATCGCACGCCGCCCCGCGGCCCGCACCGCGTCCGCCGCGACGTCAGCGGCGTCTTTGGAGTGGCGGTACGACAACGCGACGTCCGCCCCGCGCGCCGCCAGCGCACGGCCGACCGTCTCCCCCATCCGCGCGCCCCCGATGATGAGCGCGACTTTGTTGCTGAGATTCAGATCTTGCCTCGCAGGCGCGCGCGTCCGGCCGCACGCGCCGCGGCGCTATTGGCCCGGGTGCCGTCAATCGACCAGTCACCGGCGCCGGTCAGCGTCAGGCAGACCAACGCGCCGATGAGCACCACGCTCAGTTCGATCCCCTGCCCCCGGTCGGGCGCTCCGACCCAGTTCAGGAAGAAGCCCCACTGCCACTGCGTCTTCCACACAGCGACCAGGGTGGCGATGGCCAGCAACGGCGCGGCGATGCGGGTGAACCACCCGATGGCCAGCAGCACGCCGCCCACCAGCGCCAAGCCGCCGGCGAAAACGGCCAATGGGAAGTTGGGCTCAAGGCCCATTGTGGCGAGGATTTGGGCGGTCGCCTCCGGACCGCCGACACCTACGGCCGGACCTGCAAACAGGCCAAACAGTCGATGTGCGCCGTGGGCGATGAACACGACGGCAAGGACCAGCCGAAGCGCCATCAGGCCAAGTCCGTTCACGCTGCCCCCTTTTGTCGGGTTATTGTGCCACCTTCCGGGCTATGATTCGCGTGTTTTTGGGCGGAAAATCGAGGCCTTCCCATGTTGAGCCGACGTCAGTTCCTGCACCGATCGACCCAGGCCACAGGTCTGGCAGCCCTCGCCAGCTACAACCTCGCTGCCCTGCCGCGTGTGCTCGAAGCCAGCGCATCGCAGGCCGGACGCTCGCCGCTGGACGTCGCCCGCGACGAAGACTTCTGGCGTGAGATTCAGGCGGGCTTCACTCTCGACCGCACGATCATCAATCTGAACAACGGTGGCGTGTGTCCCAGTCCGCGCGTTGTGCACGAGGCGCTCAAGCGATATCTCGACATCTCGAATCAGTCGCCCGTCTACCACATGTGGCAGGTGCTCGAGCCGAACATCGAGAGCGTGCGCCGGGAGCTCGCACGCGACATCGGCGCGGACCCATCCACCATTGCGATCACGCGCAACGCCAGCGAGTCGCTGCAAACCGCGCAACTGGGCATCGACCTCAAACCCGGCGACGAAGTGCTGACGACCAACCAGGACTACGGCCGGATGCTCCAAACCTGGGAGCAGCGCGTCAACCGCGAGGGCATCAGGCTCACCAAAATCCCGTTTCCTGTGCCGCCGTCACAGGCGGACCTGGTGCAGCGATTTGAACGGGCGATCACGCCGGCGACGAAGGTGATCCACTTCTGCCACATCACCAACCTGACCGGTCACATCTTCCCCGTGCGCGAGATCTGCGACCTCGCGCGAAAACGCGGCATCCTGACCATCGTGGACGGTGCACACGCGTACGCGCACTTCCCATTCAAGATCACCGACTTCGACTGCGACTACTACGGGTCAAGTCTCCACAAGTGGCTGCTCGCCCCGATCGGCACCGGCCTGCTGTACGTCCGGCCGGATCGCATCGAAAAGACCTGGGCACTGCAGCCACCGCCTGTCGGCACCGACAACAACATCCGCAAGTTCGAGGAAATCGGCACACACCCGGCGGCCAATCACAATGCGATCGCCGAGGCGCTGGTCTTCCATCGCGGGATCGGCAGCGAACGCAAGGCGGCGCGTCTGCGTTATCTGAAGGCCCGCTGGGCCGAACGCCTCAAGACCAACCCGCGCATCCAGCTGCACACCAGTCTCGACCCCGCCCACTCCTGCGCGATTGGCACGGTCGGGATCGCCGGCATGAAACCAGGCGACATCGCATCCAAACTCTGGGCCGACCACCGCATCATCGTCACACCCATCGTCGTCGGACCTGCTGACAACCCCGAGTACGCCGGCGTGCGCGTGACCCCAAACGTCTACACCACACTCGACGAGGTCGACACGTTCATCGGAGCGATGGAAAAGCTCGCACGAGCGTAGGTCCGCGAACTTCGGGCGGGGACCCTGCGTATGTATAAAACGATGTTTTATTCATCACAGGCGCGCGAGGGGTGGACCGCTCCATGGAGCACGTAGGCAGGCTCGGCGAATTTGAGGCCATGGTGCTGGCGACCGTCATCCGGGCCGGCGCTGAAGCCAACGGAGTCGCGGTGTTTGAAGGTCTCACCGCGGTGGCGGGGCACTCAGTCAGTCTGCCGGCGGTACATGTCACGTTGCGGAGGCTCGAGGAGAAGGGCCTGCTCACGTCAGAGGTCGGCACTTCGTCTGATCGCGGCGGGAGGCCGCGCCGGTTTTATCACGCAACTCCTGCGGGCGTCCGCGCCGTCACCGAATTCCGAGAGATATGGCGACGCGTGTGGCGGGGATTGTCGCTACCCGACACAGAGTCGGCCAAATGACGCCCGCTCCACGGCTGTGGACCCGCGTGTTGGT
>CAZLJG010000014.1:17260-20498 GCA_964559545.1 uncultured Solibacteraceae bacterium
GACACAGAGTCGGCCAAATGACGCCCGCTCCACGGCTGTGGACCCGCGTGTTGGTCTGGGCATCGCGGCGGCTCCGCACTCCCGATTTGGTCGCTGATGCGCACGACCTCTTCGAGGCATACACGGCATCACACGGTCGCCACTGGGCCAGACGATGGTACGGCGCACAGGCGCGCGCGGCACTCGCGCGTGTGGCCGCGACGAGAGCGGCACGGCTGGCCACCGCCTTTCGAAGTCCTGCCGCTGGCCTCTCCCTGGATGCCAGGCTCGGCGTGCGTATGTTGCGCCGCTACCCGGGGCTGACACTGGTTGGCGGACTGGCGATGGCGTTCGCGATCTTCGTCGGAAGCGCCCTGTTTGAGTTCATCAATCAGACGCTGCCGGATCGCACGTTGCCCATTCCCCGCGGTGAGCAGGTGGTCGGCCTGCGACTCTGGAATCGGGACGCCAATCGTCCACACCCTCCGGAACTTGAAGACGTTCGCCACTGGTCGACCCACCTCACCACGGTCGAACTCACCGGCGGTTTCGCGACTGGCACACGCACGATTGCAACATCCACCGGCGCAACCTCCCAGGTGCAGGCGGCACTGATGAGTCCGTCGGGTTTTGAGATCGCCGGCGTGCGCCCGCAGGTCGGTCGTGTGTTCACCGAAGAGGATGTCCAGCCTGGCGCCGCGCCTGTGGCGGTGATCGGTGCATCCACGTGGCGCACACTGTTTGACGGCCGTCCGGACGTCACCGGGCAACTGATCACGGTCGGCGACGCGGTGGCCACAGTCATCGGCGTCATGCCGGACGGCTTCAAGTTTCCAGTGAACCATGGGTTCTGGATGCCCCTGAATCCGCGCGGCCCTCCAGTCGCTGGGCTCCGGGGATTCGGACGCCTGGCCGACGGCGTCAGCATTGAGCAGGCCGAGGCTGAGCTCGTCTCGCTTGGCCGGGGCGTGACATCTCCCGCTGCCGACGCGCCGACGCTGCGACCGACGATTCAGTGGTACCGCGAATCGATGTTTGACGTGCCCGTCACCGTGTTGCTGGTCACGATGGTGCAACAGCTCAATCTGTTCGCGGCACTATTTCTGCTGCTGGTTGCCGCCAACGTCGCGCTTCTGATGTTTGCCCGAGCAGCGGCGCGTGAGCGGGAACTGGTCGTCAGAAGCGCGCTCGGCGCGAGTCGGCGCCGGATTGTGGTGCAGTTCCTTGTAGAGGCGTTGACCCTGTTTGGTGTTGCAGCCGTGCTTGGACTCGTGGCGGCAGGTCCGGGTCTCGCCTGGATCGAACGGCAGATCGCGGTCATGGGCGGTGGGACCTCGCCGTTTTGGTTCAGCCCGACCGTGTCTCTGGAGACGATCGTCTACGCGGTCGCGCTGACGATTGTGGCCGCGCTCGCGGCAGGAGGACTGCCGGCGCTCCGGGCCACGCGGCAACTGGGCACATCGCGCCTGCAGGAAGCCACGGCGGGCGCCGGACGTCTACGCCTGGGCGGCATCTGGACTGTCGTCATCGTGATCCAGGTCACGGCAACCGTCGTCTTCACCGCTGGTACCGGTCTCATGTGGCGTCAGGCACATCGCAGCGGCGCGGTTGACGCAACCTTCCGCGCATCGGAGTACATCGCCATCACGCTTGAGACAGACGCGACGCTGCCTGGCGCCGAGCGTCTGGAACGCATGGAGTCACTCGTCGAGTCCCTCTCGCGCGAACCCGGTGTCGCAGCCGCCACCGTCGCCCAACGACTGCCGCTGATGACACACGGTTCGCAGGTCGTCGAGGTCGAAGGCCGCACCACGCACGAA
The DNA here is from genome assembly GCA_964559545.1 of uncultured Solibacteraceae bacterium. GTDB lineage: Bacteria > Acidobacteriota > Vicinamibacteria > Vicinamibacterales > SCN-69-37 > SYFT01. Next base: position 19,060 of record CAZLJG010000014.1, read on the forward strand.
GTATCCATGCCGCAGGTCGGCCACGGGTTCTTCAAGACATTTGGTTCGCCCGTCATCGCCGGCCGTGATTTCTCCGCCGGGGATCAACGCGCCCCGGCCAACACCGCCATCGTTGACGCGGCGTTTGTCGCCGAGGCGCTCGGCGGCGACAGCGCGCTTGGACGCCGACTGCGCCTTGTGGATCCGGGCGGGCAGACACCACCCGGGGATTGGCTCACCATCGTCGGTGTCGCGCCAACCCTCCAGACCCACCGGACCGGTGCGTTAGTACTCGACAACCAGCTCAGACCGTTCGTCTATCGCCCGTTTGACGCGACGGATCCACCTCGGATCGTCACCGTGGCGGTCCATGTGCCGACGGCCATCGCGACATCACAGGGGCACTTGCGCCTCGCGACAACGCGCGCCGCCGCCGGACTCACAGTGCTCGACGTCCAGCCGTTGGATCAGGTGGTGAGTACCGAAGCGGCGTTCTGGCAATTGTGGGCGCGGCTGCTGTTGATGATCAGTGTGGTGGCGCTCGTGCTGGCCCTGGCAGGCATTTATGCCGTGATGTCATTCACGGTGACACGACGGACCCGCGAAATCGGCATTCGAATGGCGCTTGGCGCCAGGGGCGGGCGTGTCGCGCTTGAGGTATTGCGACATCCGCTGCGACAGGTCGGGGTGGGCCTCACCGCCGGGTGTTCCGTCGTGTTGTCGCTTTTTGTCTGGGTCCGTGGAAACATCACCCCAACAGAGCTGGCCCTGCTGACGGCCTTCGGCCTCACGCTGGCGGGCGTATGCCTGCTTGCCTGTCTCGGTCCGGCACACCGCGCGATCAGTGTCCACCCGAGCCGGTCGCTGGGGTCCAACGACTGAAACCAGAGTGAGCTAGAAGTAGAACGCCACGCCGCTGGTCCACATCGACCCCTGGTGGGAAAAGTTGACGCGGCCGACGTAGGGGATGTTGGTGCCTGTTTCGGGGTCTTCGGATTTTGCGAACTTCACAAACTGGTACCGGTAGTCCACAAACACCGCCGCGCGACCGCTCAATTTGAGCTCGGCCCCGAACCCGGCGTGCCACCCGATCTTGCGCGACAGCTCACTGTCGAGCACCTCCTGCGATCCACCATTTACGGCAGGGCTGAGCGTGTCGACTTTTTGTGAGTAGAGCCCGACGCCGCCGAGGGCGTAGGGTGCAATCGCCGCGCGGATCGGCATGATCAGGATCGACGCCTGCATCGGCGTTTCGCGCACGCGCTCGGTGCGGTCGTCGCTGCGGGTCACCCGATAGTCCATCGACAACTCAAGGGACGTCAGTCGGGACGAGCGCATGCGCACCGTGCCGCCAATCAACCGCGTGGATGGGGTGTCCGTGGACAGGTCACCCCGGACGAGGCTCAGCCTCGGACCAATGCCCACACTGTTCTGGGCCGCCGCAGCCGCCGGCACGAGCA
>CAZLJG010000014.1:20598-23671 GCA_964559545.1 uncultured Solibacteraceae bacterium
GTGTTCGGGTAGGATCAACCCCATGCCGATGCAGGCGCCGGTGCGGGTTGCCGCACGTATTCACGGCTTCACCTACGCCATTCGAAATGTTGTCGCCGAAGCCCGAAAAGTTGAGGCCGCGGGCACAACTGTCCGGTATCTGAACATCGGGGATCCGATTCCCTTTGGATTTCACACGCCGCCCCATCTGATCGAGGCCGTTGAACGCGCCATGCGCGACGGACACAACGGCTATACGCCGTCGGTCGGGGTCACACCGGCGCGTGAGGCCGTGGCGGCCGAATACGAACACCGGGGGATGCCGGTCGGGGTCGATCGCGTCATCCTGACGGCCGGCACCTCGGAGGGCATTGAGCTCGCGCTCGGTGCGCTGGCCGACGCCGGCGACGAAGTGTTGGTGCCGACGCCGACCTATCCGCTCTACACCGCCGTGCTCGCCAAGCTCGGTGCGAAGGCTGTGTTTTATCGCACGGACCACACCAACCACTGGCAGCCTGATGTGGATGACATCGCGGCCAAGATCACGCCGCTGACCAGAGCGATCGTCATCATCGATCCCAACAACCCAACCGGCGCGATCTATCCGGATGCCACGCGGCGCGCGCTCATCAATCTGGCCGAGCGCTCCGGCGTGCCGATTCTGGCGGACGAGGTCTACGGCGACCTCGCGTTTGAGGGTCCGTCGCCGCTGCTCGGCAGCCTCGCGCCTGACGCGCCCATCCTCTCCTTCTCATCGCTCTCCAAGGCCTATGTCGCCCCAGGCTGGCGCGCCGGCTGGCTCGCCGTCGGACGGTCGCCGATGCTCGACGACGTGCTCGCCGCGATCAAGAAGCTGGCGGATGGTCGCCTCTGCAGCACGGGGCCGATGCAGTACGCCATTCACGCAGCGCTCACAGGTGATCGTTCACATCAACAGTCGTTCGTGCGCGAACTCGCGTTGCGGTCACAACTGACGGTTGATCGCCTCAACCAGATCCCCGGCATCTCCTGCGTGGCGCCACGCGCCGCGTTTTACGCGATGCCCAAGGTGGATCTGCCGCCGGGCAAAACCGACGAGGACTACGTGCTCGCCTTGCTGCGGGCGACCGGCATCCTCTGCGTCTACGGTTCCGGTTTCGGTTTGCCGGCCGAGCAGGGCTTCTTCCGTGTCGTGTTTCTGGCGCAGCCCGCCGTGCTCAGCACGATCTACGACGACATCGCGTCCTTCACCGCCGAGTACCTCGCGTGAAGCTTTCGATCATCATGCCCGCCTACAACGAGAGGCGGACCATCGAGGAAATCGTCAAACGTGTCCTGGCGGTCGACCTTCCAGGCATCACGAAGGAAATCGTGATCGTTGACGACGCGTCAGCGGACGGCACGGCGGATATCTTGAAGACGATGGATGGGCGGGATGGCATCCGCGTGTTCACCCAGTCGCCCAATCAGGGAAAAGGCGCGGCCGTCGCGCGTGGATTCCGTGAGGCGACCGGCGACATCCTGCTGATTCAGGACGCGGACCTGGAGTACGACCCGGCGGAATATCCGAATCTGCTCGGCCCGATCCTTCGAGGGGACGCCGATGTGGTCTATGGATCCCGCTTCCTGGGTTCGCCGCACGGGCAGCGCGTGCTGTACTTCTGGCACTCGGTGGGCAACAAACTGCTGACGTTGTTGTCGAACGCCATCACCGATCTGAACCTCACCGACATGGAGACCTGCTACAAAGCGTTCACGCGGCAGGTCGCGTCCCGACTGGATCTGCGCTCCAAACGTTTTGGCATCGAGCCGGAGATGACGTGCAAGGTGGCTCGCTTGCGCGTGCGCATCTACGAAATTCCGATTTCGTATCACGGCCGAACGTACGCCGAAGGCAAGAAGATCGGATTCAAGGACGCCGTTCAGGCTGCGTGGACCATCCTGCGGTACGCGCGCTGGTCTCCTCGCGAATGACACGTCGGGCCACCTACCTGGCGACTGCCGCCTACCTGCTGGCCGCGCTTGTCTTCACGTGGCCGCTGGCCACCGTCATTGGGTCGGAGATCGCCTGGGACATGGGCGATCCGCTCTTCAACAGTTGGGTGTTGTTGTGGACCGGCGGTCAGGTGCTGGCGTTTCTCTCCGGCGACTTCTCCGCGCTGAACCGGTTCTGGCACGGCAATATTTTTTATCCAGAGCGTCTCACGGTCGCGTTTTCGGAACACCTGGTGCCGCAGATGCTGCAGGCGCTGCCGATTCTCGCGACCACCGACAACGTGGTGCTGGCGTACAACCTGTTGTTCCTCTCGACGTTTGTGCTGTCGGGCCTGGGCATGTTCCTGCTCGTGCGCGAACTGACAGGCAGTGCAGCCGCCGGATTCATCGCCGGGCTTGCCTTCGCGTTTGCGCCGTATCGCGTGGCGCACTTTCCCCATCTGCAGGTGCTCTCCGCGCAGTGGATGCCGTTTGTGATCTACGGCTATCGCCGCTACTTCGAGACGCGCCAACGACGTCCCCTGATTGGCGGCACGGTGGCGCTCGTCGTCCAGAACCTCTCGTGTGGGTACTACCTGCTGTTCTTCGCGCCGTTTGTAGGCCTGTACGTCATCTATGAAATGGTCTCGCGCGGGCTCGTGCGTGATTGGCGCGTGTGGCGCACGTGGGTCATCACCGGCGCGCTCGCGCTGCTGTTCACATTTCCGTTTCTCCGACCGTACTTCGAAATCCGGAAACACGCCGGTGTGGGCGTCAGGACCGATGCAGAGATTGCGCTCTTCTCCGCCGACACCCAGGCCTTCGTGACGCCGTCGGAGCACCTGCGATTCTGGGGACCGCGTCTGCCGGCTTTCGTCAAACCCGAAGGCGAAGGATTCCCCGGCCTCACCATCGTCCTGCTCGCGCTGGTTGGCCTGATCGCCGGCATCGTCAACTGGCGGCGGGCGTCACCTCAGGGATCACTGGTCGGGTACTTCGCGGTGAGCGCCGTGATCGCGGCGGTGCTTGCGCTCGGCCCACAGATCACGTCGGGAGGGTCGGTCGTTGGTCCGGGACCGTACGCCTTGCTCGTAGCCTACGTACCTGGATTTGATGGTGTGCGGGTGCCGGCGCGATATCT
>CAZLJG010000015.1:0-23287 GCA_964559545.1 uncultured Solibacteraceae bacterium
GGCCGCACTTCGGGATCTCCGGGAGCGCCTGATGGAATACCGCGAGATGACCCGTCGAGCCGATCTGCTCGACCCTTCCACCGAGTGCAAGGACTTCTCCGCGCTTCTTACGCGCATCCGAGACGCCGTCGCCGTTGTCGATGTGGCTGAGCGCCGTGCCTATGTTGCGTATCATCGCGACCGAACGCTGGCCGCCATTGATGACCTCCGTGCCTCCGCCACTCCCTGTAAAGCCGTGCCCGTACTGGTATCGTAGGCGCCGATGCAGATTCATGTCGGCACATCCGGGTACAACTACCCGGAGTGGAAGGGCACGTTTTATCCGAATCCGTTTCCGGCGTCGAAGATGTTCGGCTACTACGCCGAACGGTTCCGCACGGTTGAAATCAACTACACGTTTTACCGGATGCCAACGCCCAAGCTGACCGATGGCTGGCGTGAGCAGGCGCCCGATGGGTTTTCGTACACGCTGAAGGCGCCGAAGCGCATCACGCACGACCGCCGCCTTGTGGACTGCGCGGAAGCGATGACGATGTTCATCGAAAGCGCGCGGGGGCTGCAGGAGCATCTGGCGTGCCTGCTGTTCCAGTTACCGCCGAACTTCCGTGCGGATACCGCGAAGCTTGAGGCGTTCCTTACGCTGATTCCGGCCGACATGCGTGCGGCATTCGAGTTCCGGCACGACTCCTGGCACTCCGATGACGTGTTTGCGTTGTTGTCCAAGCACAACGTCGCGCTGTGCATCGCCGACATGGGTGACAAGACGACCCCGCTCGTCGCCACGGCGAAGCATGGCTACTTCCGGTTGCGCGATGAAGGGTATGGGCCGGCGGACATCACGAAGTGGGCCGGCACCGTGAAGTCGTTCGCCGACAAATGGTCTGACGCGTTTGTGTATTTCAAACACGAAGACGAAGGCAAAGGCCCGGAGTTCGCGAAGCAGTTCGAGGAACAACTATGAAGAACATCCTGATCACGGGCGTGGCCCTTGTCCTGCTCCTCGCTCCCGTGGCGAGTCAGCCGCAGGCCCCGCGCCCCACGACACTTGCCGGGAGGTCCACCGTGTATGCGCCAAATGGCGTGATTGCGACCAGTCAGCCGTTGGCGACATCTGCCGGGCTCGCGGTGTTGCAGCGGGGTGGTAATGCGATCGACGCTGCGGTTGCCGCGGCGGCGGTGCTCACCGTCGTTGAGCCGAACATGACCGGCATGGGCGGCGACCTGTTCGCGATGGTCTGGTCTGCGCGCGACAAGACATTGCACGGACTCAACGCCACCGGGCGCAGCGGATCGTTGATGACGCGGGAGACCATGGCGGCGCGTGGACGGACACGCGTCAGCCAGGGCATCGAAGCGGTCACCATCCCGGGCTCGCTTTCGGGGTGGTCGGCGCTGCTCGAGAAGTTCGGGACGCTCACGCTCGCCGAGGCCCTCGCGCCGGCGATTGATATCGCTGAGAACGGGTTCCCGGTCACGCCGATCATTGCGTCCCAGTGGGCTGACGAAGTCGCGCTGCTGCGCCGCGACGAAGGGGCGCGTGCTGCGTTGTTGGTGGACGGCGAGCGTGCACCGAAAGCAGGCGAGTGGTTCAGGATGCCGGATCTGGCGCGGACCTACCGCGAGATCGCATCACAAGGCCCGAAACATCTGTACGGCGGGCCTCTCGGTCGTCGCATCGCCGAGTTCGTGCAGCAGAAGCAGGGCTTCCTCACGCCCGAGGACTTCGCCGCCCACACCGTGGACTGGGTGCAGCCCATCAGCGTGCCGTATGGCGGCTACCGGTTGTGGGAACTCCCGCCGAACAGTCAGGGCGTGGCCGCGCTCGAGATGCTCAGGCTGCTCGAGGGCACCGACCTGAAGGCGATGGGACACAACTCGCCGGCGTACCTGCATCATCTCATCGAAGCGAAGAAGCTGGCGTACGCGGATATCGAGCACTACGTGGGCGATCCGGCTGCGATGACGGTGCCGGTCGAACACTTTCTCTCGGACGCCTACATTCGCGAGCGGCGCCTCCTGATCGACCCGTCGAAGGCGATGGAACGCACGGAGCCCGGTCGCGCCTCGACAGCCAGCGACACGATCTACCTCGCCGTGGCGGACAAGGACGGCAACATGGTGTCGTTCATCAACTCCGTCTACGACTACTTCGGCTCCGGCATCGTGGTGCCAGGCACCGGCATCCTGCTGCACGACCGCGGCGTCGGGTTCACGATGGCCGAGGGCCGTGCGAACACGGTGGGACCCAAGAAGCGGCCGTTCCACACGATCATCCCGGCGTTCGTGACAAAAACTACGCGGAACAGCGGCGTGTTGCGTGACGCATCAGGGGATGAGCCCTACCTGGCCTTTGGTGTGATGGGTGGTGCCATGCAGCCGCAGGGGCACGTGCAGGTGCTTCTGAACATGTTGCTCTTCGGCATGGATCCCCAACAGGCCTCCGATGCGGCGAGATTCCGGCATATGTCGGGTCGTCGCGTCGCGCTCGAGTCGCCGATCGACGATGCGGTGCGGGCTGCGCTCACGAAGATGGGGCACGAGATCATCAGCGAGCGAAACGTCGCCTTCGGCGGCGCCCAACTTGTGCTCAAATTGCCGCGCGGCTGGGCGGCAGGGTCAGATTCACGGAAAGACGGGCACGCGGCCGGACAATAACTTCGGTCCAGGGTCCGGGGTCCAGGGTTCGGGTCCTCTGGTTCGCTGGTCCGAGGGACCATGGGGGGAACATGCGCAAGGGGTTTATTGCTTTCGGAACAGTAGTGCTTGCTGTCTTGGCTGTGTCGTCGCGGCCGGTGGTGTTGGCGACGCCGCAAGCGGCCGGTGTCACCGCGCTTGTGGGGGGGACCCTGATTGACGGATTTGGCGGAACGCCGATTCGGAACTCGGTCATCCTCGTGCGAGGGGAGCGCATCACGGCTGTTGGAAGCGTTGGGACGCTCGCGGTGCCGGATGGTGCGACGGTCATTTCCACAGAAGGCATGTCCGTGTTGCCGGGCCTGTGGGACATGCACGTGCACCTGATGATTGCGGGGCACTCCGATTACACACACTGGGACAAGACCTATCCGGCGCGTTTCGAGAATGAGATCATGCCGGCGTCTGCGCACCAGCTGTTGCGAGCCGGTGTCACATCGGCACGCGACCTCGGCGCTCCCCTTGAGGCGAGCATCAACGTCCGCAACCGCATCAATCGCGGAGAAATCCCTGGGCCTCGCATGTATATGTCGGGCCCGTTCATTCAGAAGGCGCCGTACCCGGGCACTGAACAGTTCCGCTGGGGCGTTAATGGTGCGGACGATGCGCGAGCGAAGGTCAAGCGACTGGCATCGGCCGGCGTCGACGTCATCAAGTTGATCGATCAAGACCAGATGACGCGGTTGGAAGTCGAGGCGGTGGTCAGCGAGGCGCACGCGAATGGGTTGCCGGTGGTGGGCCATTCCCATCGTCCCGAAGAAATTCGCCTCGGCATGCAGGTCGGTGTGGACAACTTCGAACACACCGGACTCGCGACCTCGCCCGAATACCCCGAAGACGTCATGGCGGCGATTCGTGAGCGCACGGCGCAGATGAACAAGGGGCCGTTTTATTGGACGCCGACCGTGCAGGGACTCTTCAACTACGAATACCTGCGCGACAACCCGGAATCACTCGACGATCCGTCCTGGCAGCTCGGGCTCGGTGCCGACATCGTGAACGACATCCGGCAGTCGCTGCGGAAGCCTGGTGAACTCAGCTACTTCCAGCTCACGCCGGCTCGCAAACCCACGCTCAAGCGGAAGATCACCCAACTCCGCGAGGCCGGTGTCACGCTGCTCATCGGCACCGACAGCGGCATTCCCACGCAGTTTCACAGCCAGAGCACTTGGAACGAACTCGACGTCTGGGTGCGCGAGATGGGCATTCCGGCGATGGAAGCGATCCGTAGTGCGACCTACTGGCCGTCACTGATGATGAAGAAGGACGCCAACGTCGGCACCATCACGCCCGGCAAATACGCCGACATCATCGCCGTTCGTGGCGACGTGCTGAAGTACATCAACCTGCTGCAACGGGTGGATCTCGTGATGAAGAACGGCGTCAAGATTCGTTGAGTGCGGCGGTCAGGAAGTCCACGACGCGAGCCTCGGCCCAGTAGCCGTCGTACGCCGGGGTCGACCGGGCGATAAAGCCGCAGTGGCCGCCGTGCGGCTGGATCGAGACGCTCACCATCCGATTGCCGCGCACGGCATCACCGGTGAACTGCGACGTGGGCACAAACGGATCGTCCTCCGCCGCGATGATGAGCGCGGGCACCTGGATGCGGTCCACCACACGCAGCGCGCTGGCGAGCTGGTAGTAGTTCGCCGCCGTGCCAAACCCATGAGACGGCGCCGTGTACGCGTCGTCAAACTGCCGGATGGTGCGGATCCGGTCGAGCGGCGCGAGGTCGAAGCGGCCGGGCCACAACGCCGCCTTGCGGCGCATGCGGGCCTTGAGGCCGCGGACAAAATTCCACTGATAGAGCACATTCGCGGGCTGTTCAATTGCATCCACGCACAGCGCGAGGTCGATCGTCGGACTCACCGCAGCGACGGCGATGATGGGCAGGTCGGGTGCGGTTGAGGCCTCGCCGGCGAGCTTGAGCGTCAGGTTGCCGCCGAGCGAGTAGCCCGCAATCGCGATACACGTCAGCGGCATCTCTGCATGCAGCGTTCTGAGCACTGCGATCGGGTCGGCCGTCAGGCCCGAATGGTAGAGGCCGGGCGAGAGGTGTTCCGTTCCGCCACAATTGCGCTGGTTCAGGAGCACAACATTCCAGCCGCGCGCCCACGCCTTGTCCGCGAGGCCGCGCATGTAATGGGCTTCGCTCGAGCCTTCGAGCCCGTGCAGGCCAAGCAGCGTCGGCGCCGTGGGGCGCGATGGCTGCCAGTAACAGTCCGCCCGGACCTGCGAGTCCGCATCAACGGGCAGAAAGCGCGTCTGCGGTCTCGGCAATCGAGGCAGGTGGCGTCGTCGTGCCCACGCCGCGATGGTCATCAGGTGGCCGTTGGAGAGGCCGCGAACCGGCGCGAACTGTGAATCAGCGGAGGTCAAAGATGACGAAGTGGTCATTGCGATACAGGACGGGCAGATCGAGCGAATGCCCGGACTCGACGATCACGACGTCCACGTCGTAGGTGGCCGCGAGCGCCCGGGCACGCGTCGTCGTGAGCAGCGGGTAGTCCACAAGATCGCGCGTGCGGCCCGCGACTCGCACGGCGACGTCGCGACTGTAGAGTGCGAGGGCGCTGTCTTTCACACCCTCGAGCACGGTGTCTCTGCCCGCCGCAATCCGCACACTGACGCCATACTTCCAGGCGTGATCCGGGTCGGCCAGCACGTGCCAGTCGGCGGGTTGTGATCGCAGCCAGGTCATCGCGTCCACCCACGGTGTGTTCGGCAGGTCGAGGGTGACGATCTGTCGTTCGGGTTGCCACACTTCCAACAGGTAGTACCCGCGAACGGTGGATGCCACCGCGAGAATGGCGACGAACGCGACAGCCATCCGTGGCGCACGCGTGAGCCACCAGGCGACGTACGCCAGAGTCAGGAAGTCCAGGACCCAGAACACGCGTGTGATCTGGAGCTGCACTGCCAGTGCGATGTTCAGCGCCGTCAGCACCACAGACACCGCAAACACTGCGGTCAGCGCGACAGTGGCGGCAACAAGCGTGGACTCTCCCTCGACAGCCAATCCACGACGCGCTCGAGCGCGCCAGGTGAGCCAGATGACGAGGGGGTAGGCGAGATTCAGCAGCCACGCGTCCAGCGGCCATTCCGTGGGGAAGAGATAGTCCTTGGTGTCGAGGACCTGCAGCCACAACGGGTCCATCGTCACGAGGCGACCGGCGAGTGGGCCAAGGGTGACTGCCCACAGGGCCCCAAGCCCACCGACCACTGCGAGTGCGCCCAAGTGCCATCGCCACTCGCGGCGCCGTACGGCGGCCCCTGCGACCACCGCCAGGCCGAACCACAGGGCCGTGGTGGGATGGAGCACGCCTGCCAGCGCGACGCAGAGCGCAGCAGCTCCGAAGCGATTGCGAACCACGGACGCGAGTGCGAGGACGCCGAGTCCGAACGCCAGTTGCCGCGGGTGCATGTACCCTTCGAGCGAGTTGGCGCCGGTCTTGGCAATGCGGTGTCGCAACGTCAACAACAGCCCGAAGGCGGCCACGGCCCACCATGTGAACTGGAGGCCTCGCGCGAAATAGACCGCCGCAGCCAGCAGGACGAGCAGCGAGACGAGATAAAACCCGGCGGCGACATCTGGCAGGCTGCCGGTGGTGGCCTGCACCACACCCGCCATCAACTGATCGGATGTCATCAGGCTCGATTGGGCATCGAGCAATGCCGAGTCACGCGGAAAGAGGGCTGGGTCGAGCAGGTGCTGGATGGCCGGCACGTAGTACGCCTGGTCAGACACCCCGAAGCGATAGCCGCCGGAGTTTGCAGTGGCGAGCACCACGAACACGGCCGCCGCGACGGCTCCGATCGCGATGTGAGCCGGGAGATTATCGCGTCTCACATGCGCTCATCGGCGGTTGGGCCGTACATCGCCGGCACCGGGACGTCCAGCAGGCGAAGGTACACGCTGAGCTGGCCGCGATGGTGCACGCTGTGGTTGATGACAAACGACTTGAAGGCCGCCACGCGCGGCACCGTCAGCATCACGTCGCCGTTCCGTTTGAGCTGCCACGGTGCCTGCAACTCCGCCTCGCTCAGCGTCGCGAGCAACTGCCGCACGGCGCCGACGGCGGCATCAAATGCCTCGAGCACCTGCGCCGGGGTCGCATGCGGGGGCGGCGGCGTGGCGGGCGCCGACGTGAGGTCGTAGTCAGGTTGCGTGAGGATGCGCTCTCCCCAGCGGGGAATCCGCGTCAGGTGCGTGGAGAGTGCGCCAAGTGTGAACGACTTCGGATGTGGCGTCCAGTCGAAGGACGCCGCCGGACTGCGTTCAAGCAGCCGGCGGGTCACCGCCATCTCCTGATCAAACTCAGGCAGGAGCCCCTGGGCCATCATCAGCCGCCGAAGTTCACGCGGGGGTTGACCTTCGCGCTGTCGGGAATTTCGTAGTAAGGGTATTCGTCGAAGCTGAAGATCGACGCCGTGATGTTCGAGGGGAACTGGCGGCGCTTCGTGTTGTACGCCTGCACCTGCTCGTTGTACCGCATGCGCTCGGTGGACAGCCGGTTCTCGGTGCCCGCCAGTTCATCCATCAGCCGGTTGAACGTCGCGTCCGACTTCAACTGCGGATAGGCCTCCATCACCACGAGAAGCCGGGCCAGCGCCGAACTTTCCGCATTGCCCGCTTCGATCTTCTGCGCCGGTGTGGACGCGCCGGCCATCTTTGCGCGGGCGTCGGCGACGGCACCGAACACGTCCTTCTCCTGCTGGGCAAACCCCTTCACGGTCTCCACCAGATTCGGGATGAGGTCGCTGCGGCGCTGCAGCTGATTCTCGACCTGTGCCCACTGGCCCTTGATGGCTTCTTCCTGGGCCGTGAACGTGTTGTATGAACATCCGGAGCCGACGATGCCGGCAACGAGGACGACAGCAACCGAGAGGAGTCTACGCATGGTCACCACTTTACCACCCACCGGATGCGCCGCCTCCGCCGCTGCGGCCGCCTCCAAATCCACCAAAACCACCACCGCCGCCACCACCGAAGCCGCCGCTGCCAAAACCCCCGCCGAATCCGCCAAGCCCGCCGTGCCAGCCGCTCCAGGTGTTCCGGCGCGACCGACGGTTAAACGGCGTGGACCCGCCGCCAGAGTTACGCGCGATGGCGCTGATGACGAAAAAGATGATCAGTGCAATCGTGAATACCTTTTGTGCTCCCGGTGCGATCGAATTGCGGTCCCGTCGCCGTTCAGGTTCCGGCGGAGCCACGTCGGTCAACGTCACGCCCCGCGCGGCAGCCAGCCGCCACACCAACGCCTGCGTCGCTTCCACGAGGCCTGCGCCGTACCGTTCCTGACGGAATGCCGGCAACAGGGACGTCCGGATTAGTTCACCCGCGTACCCGTCGGTCACAAACTCTTCGAGGCCGTATCCGACCTCGATGCGCACCTTGCGGTCTTCAACCGAGACCAGCATCAGCAGCCCGTTGTCCGAGGTCCGCGTGCCGATGCCGGCCTGCTGAAACATCCGGACGGCGTATTCCTCAATGGAGCCGAACGGCGCCATGTTGGTGATGGTGGCAACCACAATCACATCACCTGATGCGGCTTGAAGCGCCCGAATCAGCCGGTCGATCTCGGCGGCTGACGCGGGGTCGATGACCTTGGCAAAGTCGTTGACGGTCGTCGTCAACGTCGGAATGGCGCCTGCGGGTGTCTGCGCGGTCGCCGGCCAGGCGCACACCAGCAGCGCCAGGCACAGGACGACGCGCGCGAGGGGGCGGGTCAGTGTCGCCATGAGTCCGCGAAGGCCCAGAGGGTTTCGGCCGCGGCGAGGTACGCATTCATGAAGTCCGGGGACTTCACGAGGTCGGCCGCGCGCTCCGGATGGAGTTCGAGCGCCAACACACCCCGCAGGACTTCTGCCGGCAGGCCGATGTGGTTTTCACCAAACGTCACCAGCGCATCGTCGGTCTCAGGAGGCGCGGCGTCCTGGTGGCTGAGGCGCGCCACGTTGGCGAGCAGCACGCGCAGCGGACCGGACGACTGTTCGAGCATCACGGCCTGTTCGTGGTGGTGGTCAGCCGCGTGCAGCCATCCCTGGCGCACATGAATGAGAAACGCTTTGGCCTGCACCTCACAGGCGCGCCGAATGTCCGCGTCAGACGGGCGGACGTCGTCAAAGGGGGAGGTGCCGGCGATGAGCAGGTGGCGATCGAGAATGGCGCCGTACTCGAGGGGGAAGGCGTCGAACGATCGGCGGAATTCGTCGGGTGTCAGCAGGAGCGGCGTGTCCAACCCTTCGCGATGCCAGCGATCCACCAGAGGGGCGAGGGCCTGCAGATCGTCGGCGGTCAGCCGTGTGGCGAAGGCCACCGCACGTGTCTGGCCGTACGCCACAAGCGCAACAAAGCGCGCGTCGAGAACACGTCGCAGGTCTGAGGCGAGGCGATCCATCGCCTGGCGCGCTGAAGAGGAAAGGTCAATTGGAGGACGGGGCATCGTCCTCCAATTGTATGGTGCGTGGGAGCGGCGCGGCTAAAGCCGCGCCTTACGAAACGGCGTTCTTCTCTGGCGCGCGTTTCGCGTACCAGCCGGCGTCGCCCATGCCGCCGAGGTTGGCCGTGCCCTTGAGCGCGGCACCAGCGGCGTCAATCTCGCCGATGAAATGCATCTTGGTTTCCGTGCCCTCGGCGTTGATGGTCACGACGAAGTCGAGCTGACGTCCGGTGACGGTGCCAACAAGCGGGTATTTGCCGTAGCGGCCGGCGTAGGTGCCGGTCAGTTTCTCGGCGTCCTGCGCCAATGTCAGCACGATGCTGGCATTGCCGACTTCCATTTCGAGCGTCGTCTGCCACGTGCCGGCCACTTTGGCAGGCGGCGCTGGCTTGTCCTGCGGTGTCTGGGCAAATGGTGCTGCGCTCAGGAGCAACGCCGCCGCGATCACGAGGATTGTCCGCATTTAGAGCCCCTTGGGACGGGTGCCCGTGAAGGGGAAGCTGCCCATGTCGCCGAGCGACATCGTGCCGGCGAGTTTGCCGTCTTTGATCGTGCTCTCGAACCAGATTTCGATCATCTGGCCACCCGCATCAAAGTTCAGCGCGAACCCAAGCGTGCCGTCCTTGAACTCCCCGGCGACCGCGCCGCCGCCCTGCGGGGTTTCGATCGTGCCGGTCACCTTGTTGGCGGCATCAATCTTGATGTCGAGGGCTGACTGGATTGGACCCTGCGGTCCCTGCAGGTCGAGTGTCCACTTGCCCACGTATGACGCGGCGGCCTTTGGATCAACCGACGCCGCTTTGGCCTCCGGCTGCGCGGCGGGTGGGGCGGCAGCCTGACGCGCGACCGCCGGTGTTGCAACAGCAATAGCCGCGAATGCGGCGAGCGTAACGAATGTGCGCTTCATCTCTTTTTCTCCCTTTGAGGTCGTGCGGGTTTGGACCGCTCCAGCTCGGCGAGTTTCAGCTCAGCCGCCTGTTCGATAACGCTCCGAAGCATAGCACCGGTGGCACCGCCGCCTGCTTTCGGGTTGTTGAGCCAGAGTGCCGGGTCCTGGGCGGCCATGATGGCGGGGAAGTCCTCGCCGGACTTCACGCTGAGGGGGGCAAACTCGGTGATATCCAGGTCCCCGGACCACTCGTCGCGGTGTTTGATGAGCAACCAGCTGGGGCCGGTCGGCTTTTCGCCCGGCCGTTGGTAGCCGCGCGTGCGCACCAGGACCCATGACCCCTTGAGTTTGTAGCCATCGAGCCGGAACTTCAGGTCGCCTTTGGCAAGTGCGGCGCCCACGTCGGGAGTCTCAGGCTCCCACGTCCCTTCGTCCCACAACATCACGACCCCGGCGCCATACCCTTCCGGGATCACGCCCTCGAACGAGCCGTATTCGACGGGATGGTCTTCCACCTGCGCCGCGAATCGTTTGATGGATGGATCAAGGGACGGTCCCTTGGGGACCGCCCAGGACATCAGGACGCCGTTATGTTCGAGCCGCAGGTCGTAGTGCAGATGGCTCGCGAGATGTTTCTGGACGCAGAAGAACAGCGTCTTCGACTTCGCCCGGCGCTTCTTCGGAGCCTCATCACCTTTGGGCTCAGGCGTCTTCGCGAAGTTACGCTTCTCGCGGTACTTCTCAAGAGGCACTAGTGATTGCCGGCGGCTGTGGAGCCCTTCATCATGTTGCGAATCGGCACGATGAGCACGCCGAGGATCGCTGCGGCCGCAAAGAGGGACAGCGCCGTGCGCTCGAAGAGCAGCGGCATCTGGTCGAGTTGCTCAGGATCAACGTGTCCGCCGACGATGCCGGCGACGAGGTTGCCGAGCGCGGCGGCCATGAACCACACGCCCATCATCTGTCCCGCGAACTTCTTCGGAGCGAGCTTGGTCATCGAACTCAGACCGACCGGGCTGAGCGACAACTCACCGAGGGTCTGCAGCAGATAACTGACCGTCAGCCACATCATCGAGACCTTCAGCATGCCGCCACTGTCGAGCACCATGTTGGCGGCGCGCATCATCACGAGGAAGCCGAGGCCGGCAAACAGCAGACCAAACGTGAACTTCGCCGGGCTCGACGGGTTCATCCCCTTGTTGCCGAGCTTGATCCACACCCACGCAAAGACCGGCGCAAAGAGGATGACAAACAGGGAGTTCACGGACTGCAGCCACAGGATGGGGACTTCCCACCCGAAGAGCATGCGGTCAGTGAAGTCCTGCGCGAACAGGTTCAGCGACGTGGGGGCCTGCTCAAACGCGGACCAGAAGATCGACGCGAAGATGAACAGGATGAGGATGACGGCAACACGTTTTTTCTCGTCCATCGTCAACCCGGCGAGCAGGAAGAGATAGGCGAAGTACAGCACCGCCATGCCGATGATGATGTCGCGTGTGCGTTCGGCGACCGCGACCGCATTGATGGTGAATACGCCCGTCATGGCCGCCACGACGACCGCGCCGAGCACGGCGCAGGCACCCAGTGTCCACATTTTCACCGTCTGTTGTTCCGCCGGCGTGGTCGACGGGGTCAGGCCGATATTCCCAAGGGTTCTCCCGGCGCGCAGATGGAACGTCAGCAGGCCCAGCGCCATGCCGACACCGGCTGCACCAAAGCCGTAGTGCCAGCCGACACGTTCGCCGAGGTAGCCCGTGATGAGCGGCGCGATGAACGCGCCGAGGTTGATGCCCATGTAGAAGATGGAGAAGCCGGCATCCCGCCGCGCCCCACCTTCCGGATACAGGTCGCCGACAATCGCGGACACGTTCGGCTTCAGCAGCCCGGTGCCCGCCACAATCAGGATGAGACCGAGGAAGAACGCGCTCTGCGCGAAGATGGCGGAGAGGCCGATCGCCAGGTGTCCGGCCGTGATGAGCACGCCGCCCCAGAAGATCGATCGTTGCAGCCCCAACCACCGGTCGGCGATCCAGCCACCAGGCAGCGACGCGAGGTACACACACGCGGCGTAGATGCCGACGATGGCGGAGGCGGTTTCACGGTCGTAGCCAAACCCGCCGTCGAGCATCGCGGCGGTCATGAAGAGGACCAGCAGCGGCCGGATGCCGTAGTAGGAGAATCGCTCCCACATTTCGGTGAAGAAGAGGGTCGAAAGCCCCCCTGGGTGTCCGAAGAAGGAACGGTCGGTATTCGGTGCGGCCACGCTGCTGCCTCCTATTTTTCAGGTACGAATCCCGGCGGGAGGGCGGTGCCCTTGCCGAAGAAATACTCTTCCATGTGTTTGGCGACGAGTTGCTGGGCTTCCTTCTGGAAAGGCAACAGGCGATACTCGTTGAGAATCATCTTCATCTGCTCCTCCCACATCGTCCACGCCTCCTGCGAGACTTGCTCGTAGATGCGTTGGCCGAGCGCCCCGGGCCAGGGGGGCGCGGGGAGGGCCGGGAGTTCGCGATGCAGTTTGACGCAGTGAACAGTGCGGGCCGGAACGTCGGCAGTCATGATGCCCCCGCATCTTACTGCACGCGGCTGGTTTGTGGGCTGGTCCTGCTGATTCTGGCCGGGCTTCTGGCGCCGGCGACGGCCGATGCGCAGTACTTCGGGCGGAACAAGGTCCAGTACCGCACCTTCGATTTCCGGGTGCTGGCGACCGAGCACTTTGACGTCTATTACTACCAGGAAGAAGCCGAGGCCGCGCGCATCGTGGCCCGGATGGCCGAGCGCTGGTATTCACGACTGTCCCGGTTTTTCACGCACGAGCTGAGGGGCCGCCAGCCGCTCATTCTGTACGCCGCGCCGGCGCACTTCCGTCAGACCAACGCCATTGAAGGGGCCATCGGAGAAGGGACCGGGGGCGCCACTGAAGCCTTGAAGCGCCGCATCGTGTTGCCCATGGCCGGGTCGCTGGCCGACACCGATCACGTGCTTGGCCACGAGTTGGTGCATGCGTTCCAGTTCGACATCACCGGTGCGGACCCGCGCGACGCGGAGTTCAGCCTGCCGGGCATCCTGCAATACCCTCTGTGGTTCGCGGAGGGGATGGCGGAGTACCTGTCGATTGGTCCGGTCGATGCGCAGACGGCGATGTGGATGCGCGATGCCGCCATCACCGAGCGTCTGCCGCACATGAAGGATCTGAACGATCCCCGGCTGTTCCCGTACCGATGGGGACACGCGTTCTGGGCGTTCATCGGATCGAAGTACGGCGACCGTGCGGTGTCGTCGTTGCTGCGGTCGGCGGCCAATCCCCGATTTGACATGGCCGGGCTCGCCGCACAGTTGGGGAGTGACCCTGACCAATTGACCGAAGAGTGGCACGCGTCGATCCGAAGCGCCATCGCCGGTGTGCAGGCGGACCTGCCGTCGCTGACCAGCGATCCGCGGTTGCTGCTCAGTGAAGACAACGGCGGCGGTCGTCTCAACGTCGGGCCCAAACTGAGCCCGGACGGCACACGCGTCGCATTTTTCTCGGAGCGCGATCGCCTGTCGGTGGACCTGTTCCTCGCGCGCACTGACACGGGCAAGATCGAACGCAAGCTGATCAGTTCGGCGACCGATCCCCACTTCGACAGTCTCCAGTTCCTGCAGTCTGCCGGGGC
Source organism: uncultured Solibacteraceae bacterium (assembly GCA_964559545.1). GTDB lineage: Bacteria > Acidobacteriota > Vicinamibacteria > Vicinamibacterales > SCN-69-37 > SYFT01. Next base: position 13,683 of record CAZLJG010000015.1, read on the forward strand.
GTGGCGGCCCGATGGACGGCAACTGGTGATCACGGTGGTGCGGAGCGGACGACCCGCGCTGGCGTTTATTGATCCCGACAACGGCCGCATCACGCGCGAGATCGTGCTTGATGGACTTGACGATGCGCTGAGCCCGGCGTGGGCGCCTGATGGTCAGTCAATTGTGCTGAGCGGGAATCGGGGCGGGCTCGCGGACCTGTACCTCGTGTCGTTGCCGGCCGGCACCGTCACCGCACTGACCTCCGATCCGTATGCCGATCTCGAACCCGTGTTCACGCCTGATGGCCGCACGGTCGTCTTCACCACCGAGCGATACAGCACAACCCTTGAGACATTGCGTCCGGCTGAACTCCGACTCGCGACCTTGACGCTCACATCACGTGAGGTGGCGCCGCTTCACGCGTTCCTGAGCGGGAAACATCTGAGTCCGCAGGTCAGTCGCGACGGTCGCACGGTGACGTTTGTGGCCGACCCCGACGGCATCAGCAATCTGTATCGCATCGGCATCGAGGGCGGGCCGGTCACACGACTGACCGCCATGGCGACGGGCATTGCCGGCATCGCGGGGACGAGCCCGTCGCTGTCGATGGCGGCCGACACCGATCGGCTGGCGTTCAGTGTGTTTGAGCGTGACGGACATGCGCTCTACATCCTTGACCCGGCCGACGTGGTGGAGATGGTCCCACCGGCTGTCTCGCACATCGCCTCGGCGCTGACGCCGGAGGCGGTGGGCGGACGGCCCCGGAGTCTGGCGAGCCTGGTGACCGGCGACATTACACGCCTGCTGGGTGATCACGTGCGGGGATTGCCGCCGGTCGGTCCACCGGTCGCCTCCGAACCGTACAAGCGCCCCCTGTCGCTCGACATTGTGACGCAGCCCACGTTGACCGCTGGTGTGGATTCCTTCGGCGGATTTGTCAGTGGCGGCGTCGGCGCGATGTTCAGCGACATGCTGGGCGATCGGGTGCTGGGCATGGGCATCCAGCTCTCGAACGAAGTCGACGACATCGGTGGCCAGGTGTCGTATCTCAACCGGCGCCATCGCTGGAACTGGGCGGCGTCGATCGAGTCGCTCCCATACCGGCTGGGCTACCTGCAGTGGGAACAGGACGAGGCGGCCGGCACGACGACGCTGCGACAGGTCATCGAGCGGCAGATCTATCGCGGCGGATCCGCGATGACGATCTTCCCGTTCAGCCGTGCGACGCGTTTTGAAGCCGGGATCGGCGCCCACGCCGTGGCGTTTAATCGCGAGATTCGCGACCAGGTCTATGTGACCGAGACCGAGGAATTCATCGAACGCCGCGAGTCGAAGGAGAAGACGGCCAACTCACTGGGCCTCTTTGAGGTGACCGGTGCCTTCGTTCACGATTCGTCGGTGTCCGGCCCCACGAGCCCGATCCTCGGACGACGGTACCGCTTCGAAGCACGATCCACGCGGGGGTCGCTTCAGTTCACGACGGCGACGGCGGATTGGCGGCAGTACCTCATGCCTGTGCAGCCGGTCACGCTGGCCATCCGCGCACTCCACGTGGGGCGGTATGGCCCCGACGCGGAACATCCACAACTGGCGCGCATGTACGCCGGCCATCAGCAACTGGTGCACGGGTACGGCTTTGGATCGTACGAGCCCGGGGAGTGCACGGCCTTTGATCCCGATCGGTGTTACGCGTTCGATCGGTTGTTGGGCAGCCGCGTCGCGGTGGGCAACGTCGAACTGCGCGCGCCGCTGCTGGGCCTCCTGCGCGGCGAACTGGAGTACGGGTACTACGTGCCACTCGAAATCGCGGCGTTCTTCGACGCGGGTGTAGCCTGGTCGTCGGATTCGAATCCGTCGTTTATGGGGGGGGATCGACGCCTGGTGCGCAGTTACGGCGCGGCGGTGCGGGCGAACCTCTTCGGGTTCATCACGCTGGAGCTCTCGGCCGCTCGAGCCCTGGACCGCGCCGGCCGCCCATGGAAGTGGCAGCTGGGCATGGTCCAGGGCTTCTGAGCTACTTGCTGCGTCGTTCGCCGATCGCCCAGAGGAACGACGCGGTGCGCATGAACAGCTGGCCATCGGAGATGGCGACCGTGCTCAGGCAATACGGCGAGCAGTCATCGGCGAGGCGGTTCGACGCGAGCAGCTCAAACTTCGGGCCTGCGCGATAGACACTCGTAATGCCTTCTTCTTCCGTGGTCACGTAGATCTTGCCGTCGGCGAGAATCGGCGAGGCACTGTAGGTGCCGCTCGGCAGACGCTCCGGCCCATACACCGTCGCGCCGGTCTTGGCATCCAGCGCAAACGCCACGCCGCCATCACGCACGATGTACAGCAACTTCCCGTCGCTCACCGGCGTCGGCACGTCCGGTCCTTGCGCAAATGACCACGCCACGTGGGTGGCGGCGACGTCGCCTTTGCCACCCGGGCGAATCGCGACCATCGGGTTGTTCCGCGTGGGCGCAATGATCAAGTCACCCACCACGGTGGGGGAGGCGACGATGCGGTAGTTGCCGGCGCGCTGGGGATTGAGCACATCGGCGCGCCAGTATTCGGCACCGGTGGCCGGGTCGTGACCCGAGATGACGTCGCCACCAGTGATGACGAGCTCCGTGCGGCCGTTGGCCTCGACCCACAGCGGGGTGGTGTAGGAGTCCGGCGATTCGGCGCGCGCCTCGGTGAGACGGTCCACCTTCCAGATCGTCTTGCCGGTCATGGCGTCGATCTTCAGCAGGTACGACGGGTCGTCGGTCTTCATGCCGTGCAGCACCTGCACGTAGAGCGCGTTGTTCTTCAGGAGCGGCGACGAGGCGTAGCCCCAGTTGAGCCCGAAGCGGCCGTAGTCATCCTGAATGTTGCGAGACCAGATTTCCTTGCCGGCGAAGTCAAACGCCTTGAGCGAACCGACACCCGTCATGACCCAGACGTGTTTGCCGTCGGTCACCGGTGACGGCGACGACATGTTCTGCTTGCGCTCCATGTGGTTGGAGTTGGCGAGCGGACGTTTCCACGACACGGTCTGTTTGGTGCGATCGATCGCCCAGAGTTCCAGTTCCCCCGTGTTCGCCGCCGTGGCGACATTGAGGAAGATGGTGTTGCCCCAGATGATCGGCGTTGAACCGCTGTACGCAGGCAGCGGGATCTTCCAGGACACGTTGGTCGTCTTCAGGTTTGTGCAGTTGAACGGCGTGAGGGGACGACCTTCACGGCCACCACCTCCACCGCGCTGACCGCCGCGGCCCTGCGGAGGCTGCGTCGAGCCATCCGGTGTGTCTGTCGTCTCGACCGCAGGGACTGCCGGTGATTCCGTGTCGGCACAGGTCGCGCCCCACGTGACAGGCAGATTGGTTTCAGTACTGACGCTGTTGTGGGACGGACCACGCCAATGAGGCCAGTCCTCGGCGAGCAGGACCGTCCCGGCAAGGGTCACCATCGATGTCAGGCCAAGGATCGCGCGCATCTGAAATCTCCCGAGAAAACGGATTTAGTGTCGTGCCCGCAATGCTACCTGAACTCGCGCATCGTTGAAACACGCGCCGCCGCCAAGATCGGTCAGTGAATCGGGCACGAGCGCGTTTGATGTCGCGCCATTCTCCGTGCTGCGCGCCCACAGTCCCTTCGGGAGAGATACGACACCCGCTCGTACTTCGGGCGTGATGTTCACGAGACACCACACCTCGCCGAGATCGTTGAAGATGCGGACGGAGTCGCCTTCCTCAATCGCCCGCGGCCGCGCATCGTCTGGATGCATCTTCAGTTTCACCATGCCGGGACGAAACTCGGCGAGTGTGGACGAGATGGTGTGTTCACTCGCGGGAGAAATCAGCGTGAGCGGGTATGTCTCGGTCGCCGGATCCGGCTGCCAGGTGTACGCGCCCTCGAGGTGCACCTTCTGATCCGGCGTCTTCGGAAACAGATCCACAAACTGAATCGGAGTCCCGTTGGCAGGGCCCGTCACAACCGATCCGTCGTGCAGCGCGGCACTCATGGCGTCGGGCATCCGACCAGTGATCTCCATGAGTCCTTCCGCCTCGCCGAGATAGTCGTCGTCGGCGTCGGTCAGTCCGAGACGGACGGAGAGATCCCGAAACACGTCGTGATTGGGCCGCGCGTCGCCCACCGGCTCGATGACCGGACGGACGATCTGCATGTGATACGCGCCATAGCCCTTGACGACGTCGTAGTGCTCGAGGAAGGTGGTCGCTGGCAACACCACATCGGCGTACTTCGCGGTGTCGGTCATGGTCTGCTCGAACACGACGGTGAACAGATCCTCCCGCTCAAGTCCGCGTTTGACGCGGTTCTGGTCCGGCATCGTCGTGAGCGGATTGCAGTTGTAGACAAAGAGCACCTGGATGGGCGGGTCGTTGAGCTCGGTGAGCGCGCGACCCAGCTGGTTCATGTTGATCGTGCGGGTGTTGGCCTGCGGCGTGTTGATCCACGTCTCGGCTGTGAGTCCCCACGCGGCGGAGTTACTCATCGTGTACCCGCCGCCACGCACGCCGAATTTGCCGGCGACCGCAGGCAGCGCGAGAATCGCCATCGTGGCCGCGCCTCCGTTGCGATTGCGCTCTTGTCCCCAGCCGCAGCGGATGACCGCCGGGGAGGTGGACGCATACCACTGCGTCAGCAGGCGAAGATCGTCCGCCGCAATGCCCGCCACGTCAGCCGCGCGCTCCATCGTCCAGGGTTCGGCGGCTGCGCGGAGTTCTGAGACGCCGGTCGCGTGCGCGTCGAGGAAGGTGGTGTCGGCCTGACCGGTCGCAAACAGTTCGCGAATCATCGCCAGGGCCACGGGAAGGTCAGTGCCGGGTCGCACGGCGAGATGGAGGTCGGCGGTGCGCGCGAGTGGCGTACGGCGCGGATCGATCACCACGATCTTGGCGCCGTCCTTCTGCGCCTGCTTGAGATGCGCCACCAGATGGATGCCGGACGCCGGGGGATTGGCTCCCCAGATGATGATCAGGCGGGCGTGGGCGTAGTCGGCGTACCCGACGCCCCCCATCTTGCCGTAGAGCGCGGTCGCTGCGGCGGTTGTGGGTGCGGCACACACGGTGCGCGCCAGGCGGGAGGCGCCGAAGCGGCGGAAGAGTCGCGCGTCTTCCATGTCGTTGGTGAGCACGCCGTTGCTGCCGCCGTAATAAAACGGCAGCACGGACTCCGCCCCATGGGCCGCTTTGGCGGCCTGCATCTTTTCTGCGATGTGGTCGAGTGCTTCGGCCCAGCTCACCACCGTGAAGTCGCCACGGCCCTTCGGACCGCGCCGCAGCGCGGGGTAGAGGACCCGCTCGGCGCTGTAGACCCGGCGATCAAATCCGCGGACCTTCCCGCAGATGAAGCCTGCGGTCGAGGGGGCGAGGTGGCTGCCGTCAATCTTCTGGATGCGTCCACCCTCCACCGACACAGCGAGGCTGCAGGCATCCGGGCAGTCCAGCGGACACGCCGTATGCACGGTGGTGCGGCCCCACGAGGCGGGCGGAGCGATATCGTCGGGCAACGCGTCGGAATCTCTTGGAGCCATGAGAGAGAGTGTACGATGTCGCCATGGCCAGCTTCCAGCAACGTCTGATGGGTGCCGTCCGCCTCGATGCGGCGACGTATGAAGATGTCGAACACGATTCGGGTGCCACCCTGCAGGCAGGACTGGTCGTGGCCGTCGCGAGCCTGACGAGCAGCGTGTCGTGGTACTTCAGCGTCCTGGAACTGGACTGGGTGCTTCGAGGTGCGCTCCACGCGTTGGTCGCCTGGTTCATCGGCGCGCTGGCCTTGTGGCTGATTGGCACGCGAGTGCTGCCCGGCAAAAACACCGAAGCGGACCTCGGGCAGTTGTTGCGCACCGTGGGGTTCGCGCAGACCCCGGGTCTGTTCGGCCTGCTGGTTGTGATTCCGCTGCTCGGGTTGTTTGTGCCGTTCCTGGTGGCGATTTGGGTCATCGCGGCGACGTTTGTGGCCGTGCGACAGGCGCTCGATTACGACGATACCTTCCGCGCGATCCTCGTCTGCTTCCTGGCCTGGATTGTGAGTGCGGTCGTGTACTTTGTGCTGGGTATCGGGTCCAGCAGGGTGTTCTAGGTGCGTCCACGCGTCGTCATCGTCGGTGGCGGTTTTGGCGGCTTGAACGCGGCGAAGGCACTGGCGAAGTCCGACGTCGACGTGGTGGTCCTCGACCGCAAGAACCACCATGTGTTCCAGCCGCTGCTGTATCAGGTCGCGGCCGCGGCGTTGTCCCCCAGTGACATCGCGTCTCCGATTCGCTGGATTCTTCGACGCCAAGCCAACGTCCGGGTCTGGCTGGCGGACGTGCAGCGCATCGACGTGGCGCGCAAGGTCGTGGTGCTCGCCGATGATCCCGGGGAAGTGGCGTTTGACCACTTGATTGTTGCGGCAGGCGTCACGCACTCGTACTTCGGGCACGACGACTGGCGCGCGCATGCGCCGGGTCTCAAGACCCTGGAGGATGCGCTCGACATTCGCGCGAAGGTGCTGCGCGCGTTTGAACTCGCGGAGATTGAACGCGACCCTGCTCTGCAGCGCCAGTTGCTCACGTTTGTGGTGGTCGGTGGTGGACCCACCGGGGTGGAACTGGCCGGCGCGCTGGCCGAGATCTCCCGGCACGCGCTGGTGAACGACTTCCGCACGATTGACCCTGAGACCGCCCGCATCATCCTGATCGAGGGCGCCCCTGCGGTGCTGCAAACCTATCCGGAGCCGTTGCCGGCCTTTGCCCGCCGCGCGCTGGAGCAGCGTGGTGTGTCGGTCTGGACCGGCAGCGCGGTGAGCAAGATCGAGGCGGGCGTGGTGCACGTCGCAGGCGACGCCATCCAGGCGGGCACGATCCTCTGGGCGGCCGGCGTGGCCGCGTCGCCGATTGGTGCATCACTGGGTGTGCCGTGTGATCGGGCCGGCCGCGTGCGGGTGAACGATGACCTCACGATTCCCGGCGCGCCGCACGTGTATGTGATTGGCGATCTCGCGTCGTTCACAACGGCGGATGGCACGGTGCTGCCCGGCGTGGCACAGGTCGCGATGCAGCAGGGCACACACGCCGCCCGCAACGTGCTGGCGACAATCGCAGGCCGGCCCCGGTCGCCATTTGTGTATCGCTTCTACGGGAACATGGCCACCATCGGCCGCAATTCAGCCATTGGCGACTTCGGATGGATGCGCCTCAAGGGATATCCGGCCTGGCTGGCCTGGCTCTTCATCCACATCGCGCAGCTGATCGGTTTCCGCAATCGGCTGTCCGTCATGTTGCAGTGGGCCGTGTCGTACATGACCTATCAGCGGTCGGTGCGACTCATCACCGATCACGACACGCCGCCGCACAATACGCCATGACACGCGGCACGACTCGAGTACGCGTGCGCGGCTGGTGGCTGGTGGTGCTCGTGGTCGTCGCGATCGCGCTCACGCCCTGGCCTGGCTGGGCTGTTGAGGCCTGGTATTCACGCGCGATGTTTCCGGTCATTCAACATGGGCTGACGACGGTCAGCAATCTGGTGCCCGTGGCGTTGATCGACGTTGGGCTCGCGCTGGCCGCGGTGTACCTCCTCACGGTGGCCGTCAGGTTCGTGAGAGCGGGCCGGTCGCGCGGGTGGCTGAGTGCACTCTGGGAGAGTCTAAGGCGCATCGTGCGCGTGGCGGGCACGCTTGTCTTGTTGTTCCTGCTTGCGTGGGGACTCAACTATCGCCGCGTACCGCTTGAAGTAACGCTCGGGGGCGGCCCCGACATGCAACCCGCGCCGAAGGCGATCGTGACGTTGGCCCGGGAGGCCGCACAGGCAGCCGGCGCAACGCGGCCCGCGGCGCAAACAATGGCGACGGGATACGCGGATATCGCCACGCGCCTCGAGCCGGCCTTCCAAGGGGCGCTGGAGCGGTTGGGGCAGGCGCCGCTCTCGGTGGCAGGACGCCCGAAACACTCGCCGGTGTTGACGCCGTTTTTTACCGCCGCCGGCGTGACCGGCATGGTGAATCCCATCGCCCTCGAGTCGATCGTCCATCCGGACCTGTTGCCGTTTGAACGCCCGATGGTGCTGGCCCACGAGTGGGCGCATCTCGCGGGATTTGCCGACGAAGCCGATGCCAGCGCGGTCGCATGGCTGGCGTGTGTGCTGGGGGATCCCGGGCTCGCATACAGCGCGCACTTTTCCGTCGTGCTCGAGACGGCCACCGTGCTGCCGCGCGGAGAGTGGCCGGCGATTCGCGCCACGTTGGACCCCGGCGTCGTGGCCGACATCCAGGCGCTCGCCAAACGCCTCACACGCCAACAACCCGTCGTCCGCGACACCGCGTTCAAGGTGTACGACGGCTATCTCAAATCAAATCGTGTGGAGGATGGCGTCCGCAGCTACAGCCGCATGCTGCGCGTGCTCGCGACCCCCGGTATGCGCCGCGCCGTTGGGTCCTAGTTGCGATCGAGTTGGTCGAGGTCGTCCGGGGTGATCGGCGTGGACGAGAGCCCGGTCCGCAGGTCTTCGGGGGCAGCGTCGGGGCCCTCGCTCAGCGGCAGATAGATCTGATACCAGCCGCGATGATTACAGGCGTGGCAGCGGTAGGGCTGCTTTTCGCTGAATGTACGCCGCGCACGCTCAAGCAGTGACCTGAGGCGCGAAGGGTAGATCCGAGACGAGCCGCAGGCCGGACACTTCCGCATGAGCCTTCCGACTGTACACCATTACGGGCGCTGTGTGTCACACCAAGTCCGTTGCAGTCACAAGCGCCGAATCCATAGTTCTGGGCCTTGGATCGCCCATGTACGGGGCATCGTGATACGCCCGGGTCAGCAGGAGCTGGACGTCGGAGATGTGCCGTTCCCTGAACGCGGCCTCGCAATACGCGAGATACAGATCCCACATGCGAATGAAGCGGTCGTCCATGCCGAGCCGCCGTACGTCATCCAATCGGTCGAGGAAGCGTTCGCGCCAGGCCGCCAGCGTGTAGGCGTAGTGCACGCCGAGGTCTTCCATGTGGAAGGGGCGCAGGGTGGTGACCCGGCCGAGCGACTGGTGAATCTCCGACAGTGACCCGAGCTCGGAGCCCGGGAAGATGTAGGTCTGAATCCAATCGGTCGTGCCGCGGTAGGACCGGTGGAAGTCCTGGTCGTTCATCGTGATCAGCTGGAGCAGGGCCGCGCCGCCCGGTGCCGTCAATCGATCACACGTGCGGAAGAATGTGTCGTAGTGCTCCAGGCCCACGGCCTCGAACATCTCGATGCTGACGAGTTTGTCGAACTGCCCCTTGAGGTCGCGGTAGTCCTCGCAGAGGAGCGTGATGCGGCGCCCGGCATCCCCGAGGTCGTCAAAGCGCTGGCGTGCACCGTCGAACTGCTCGCGGCTGATCGTGGTGGTGGTGATGCGGCAGCCGTACCGGGTGGCGGCGTAGGCGGCAAATCCGCCCCAGCCTGTGCCGATTTCCAGCAGGTGGTCGTTCGGCGTCAGCTGCAACTTGCGGCAAATGCGATCGAACTTGTTGATCTGCGCCTGTTCCAGCGAGTCGTCCGGTGTGTCGTACCAGGCCGCCGAATACGCGAGCGCTTCGTCGAGGAAGAGACTGAAGAAGTCGTTGCCCAGGTCGTAGTGGGCCGCGATGTTCCGACGGCTTCCTTCGCGTGTGTTGCGCCGCC
>CAZLJG010000016.1:0-22384 GCA_964559545.1 uncultured Solibacteraceae bacterium
GTCAGTCCGGCTTCGGCAATCGCCGCGCGGGCCGCCGGTTCCGCGATGTCGGACGTGGCCATGCCGGGATCGACGATGTGCCGCTCCTTGATGCCTGTGCGCTGGAGGATCCACTCATTCGAGGTCTCGACGAGTTTCTCCAGATCATCATTGGTCAGCACATGCGGGGGCACAAACGTGGACAACCCCGCGATCTTCACCGGACGCATCACCACAACCGATCCTTTCCTGGCGCCATCAACCCGAAGTAGTCATACGCGCGCGCGGTGGCGACCCGGCCGCGCGACGTGCGTTCAAGGAACCCGATCTGAATCAGATACGGCTCGTAGATGTCCTCGATCGCATCCCGTTCCTCTCCGATGGCGGCCGCGAGACTGCTCAGCCCCACCGGCCCGCCGCCGAACTTGTCGATGATCGTCCGCAACAACCGGCGGTCCGCCTCATCAAAGCCATGGGCATCCACTTCAAGCAGCTTCAGGGCTTCGTGGCACACATCCGCGGTGATGATGCCATCGGCCCGCACCTGCGCAAAATCCCGGATGCGGCGCAGCAAGCGATTGGCAATACGCGGGGTGCCGCGCGACCGACGCGCAATTTCCTCCGCGGCGCCCGCCGACGTCTCCACGCCCAGAATGCGCGCGGACCGTGTCACGATCTCCGTCAGATCCACGTCCTGATAGAAGTCCAGCCGGTGGACAATCCCAAACCGCGCGCGCAACGGCGAGGTCAACAAACCGGCTCTCGTCGTCGCGCCAATGAGCGTGAACGGCTGCAGCGGCACCTTCACCGATCGGGCGCTCGGGCCCTGACCGATGAGAATGTCGAGTTCAAAATCCTCCATCGCCGGGTAGAGGATTTCCTCAATCACCGGACTCATGCGGTGGATTTCGTCGATGAACAACACCTCACGCGCCTGCAGGTTCGTGAGCATGGCCGCCAGATCCCCGGGCTTTTCGAGCACGGGCCCGGAGGTGGATCGCACCGGCACGCCAAGTTCGTTCGCGATCACGTACGCAAGCGTGGTCTTGCCCAGTCCTGGGGGGCCGTAGACCAGCACGTGATCCAGGGCCTCCCCGCGCTGGCGCGTGGCCTCAATCGACACGTGCAGGTTTTCGCGCACGCGGTCCTGGCCGATGTATTCGTTGAGCGTGCGCGGACGCAGGCCCGCGTCATACTGCGCGTCGTCATCCACAGGCAGCGCGTTGACCAGCGTGTCGTCCTTCATCGCGCCAGTTCCTTCAACACGTCACGGAGCGTCTGCTCGAAGGCCGCGGGCTCGCCGTCTCGTCCGAGCACACGGTCAGCCGCCTTCTCGGCGGTGGCCCGCTGATACCCCAGATTTGCGAGCGCGGAGAGCACATCCTCGCGAATGCCCTCAGCGGGCGCCATCGGCGCCGTCGGCCCACCACCAACGTCCTCCTGCGCGAGACGGTCCTTCAGATCCACCACGAGTCGCTCTGCGGTTTTCCGTCCGACGCCGGGAATCGCCGTCAGGCGTCCCAGATCGTTGCTGCGAATGGCGCGCACCAGTTCCTGCGGTTCCAGCCCCGACAACACAGCCAACGCCAGCTTCGGTCCGACACCGCTCACACCAATGAGCCGTTCGAACAAATTTTGTTCGAGGTCGGTGGCAAAACCGAACAGCTGCAGGACGTCTTCCCGCACATGTGTGTGAATACGAAGCGTGACACGCGCGCCCGGGTCTCCGAGTGCGTAAATCGTGTAGAGCGGCGCCCAGACTTCGTAGCCGACGCCGTTCACATCGATCACGATGCGCTGGGGACGACGGGCGTCCTTGGTGGCCAGGACACCGGTGAGGGCGGCGATCACGGCGCCTGCCGCCGCGTCGTGGCCGCGGGCTTGTAGTCGCGCCAGTTGCGAAGGTGTTTTGGCAACGCGCGGGTGGCGCGTGCTTCAAGGGCCGACGTGCCGGAGTGGACGTGGCACAACGCCGCGGCGAGCGCGTCGGCCGCGTCGTGAGGTGTGGGCACCTCGGTGAGCCCGAGCAGCAGTTTCACCATCTGCTGCATCTGCCGCTTGTCGGCACGGCCGTAGCCCACGACGGCCAGTTTGATTTCAGCGGGGGTGTACTCCACGATCGGGAGGCCCAACTGCTGGGCCGCAAGCAACGCCACGCCACGCGCGTGCCCGAGTTGCAGTGCCGACCGGACGTTTTTTGCGTAAAACAGATTTTCAACCACCACACACGCCGGTGCGGCGTCACGCAACAGGCGCGCGAGGCCGTCGTGGATGACGTGCAGCCGTTCGGGAAAACTTGATCCTGCGGGAGGCGCCAACGCGCCGCACACCACAAGACGGTGCCGGGTCCCGTCGGTCTCGACGCACCCGTAACCGGTGCGCGTCGAGCCAGGGTCAATCCCGAAAATTCTCACGTCAGAGACGCCTCGATGTCCTTTTCGTCGAAGTCGGCGTTGGTCCACACGTTGCGCGTGTCTTCGCTGTCGTCCAGCGCTTCCATCAGCTTCATCATCTGGCGAATGGCGTTGCCTTCGAGCGTGACGTAGTTCTTGGGCAACATGGCCACTTCCGAGCGGACCGGTTCGACGCCCGACGCCTTGATGGCATCCAGCACCGTCTGATGGACGTCGGGGCCACACGTGACTTCCCACGCGTCGCCATCTTCGGTCATGTCGTCCGCGCCCGCTTCGAGCGCCACGTTCATCAACGCGTCTTCGGCCGCGGCCTTCTTGTCCACAACGACAAGGCCCTTCTTCTCGAACATCCAGCCGACGCTGTTCGCTTCACCGAGGTTGCCGCCGTACTTGCCGAAGATGTGCCGGATTTCGGAGACCGTGCGATTGCGGTTGTCGGTGATCGTATCCACCAACACCGCGACTCCGCCGGGACCGTAGCCCTCGTACATGATCTCGTCGTAGATCAGGCCCTCTTCTTCACCCGTGCCGCGACGAATCGCGCGCTTGATGTTGTCGGCAGGCATGTTCACCGACTTCGCTTCCGCGATAATCGTGCGCAGACGCGGGTTCATGTCCGGGTCGCCGCCGCCGTTCCGCGCGGCGATGGTCAACTCCTTGATGATCCGGGTGAAAATTTTGCCGCGCTTGGCATCCGCGGCGCCCTTCTTGTGCTTGATCGTGTGCCACTTTGAATGGCCTGACATGCCGTACTCCCCGCAATGAAACAGCCCCCTTGCGGGCGGCCAAAATAACGCTAAATGTTAACACGTCAACGTTTACGGGCCAGAATCACCCAGGTATCCGCTTCCGGATGCCAGACTTCCCCCCGATACCCACCCAACACGTCGTCCACCCGGAATCCGGCCCGCTCGAGCCGGGTGAGGACCTGGGCCATCGGCAACGTGCGAAACGTCAGCTGAAACTGGTGCCGTCTGACGGTGCGTCCGGTGCGGACGACGTATTGCTCGTCGAAGATTGTGAGTCCCTTGCGACGGTCCTGGCGCACCGATTCGACCAGGGTCAGCGTGGTGCCGGCCGAGAGCCGGCCTTTGAGCGGGATGCGACGCTCGTATTCCTCCCACGCGGACAAGTCGGGCACGAGGTCGATAGCCAACAGTCCTCCACGCGACAGGCCGGCGGCAGCGGCGTCGAGCGTCGCGTTGACGTCGGCATCGCGGACGAGTGATTGCAGGAGGCCATAGGCCGCGATCACTGCCTTGAATTTGCGCGGGCGGAACGGCCAGGTGCGCACGTCGCCACGCACAAGCGCGGGCCGAAGGTGCACGGGCATCCGGCGAAGGCGACGTCGCGCGCGATCGAGCATGGGCTCCGAGCGGTCGATCCCGATCGTGCGACCGGCATGTTCGCGCACGCGCGCCATCGGCGCGAGCAGGCGGCCGGTGCCGCAGCCGAGTTCGAGGAGGTCGCCATCAATGGACGCGGCGATCGTCCGCCAGAAGGCCACGTCGCGGCGCCCGAGTGTGCGCGCGTTTTCCCAGTCGTAGAACGGCGCGTAGGCGTCCCATCCCTGCCAACCTTCAGACATGTCCCAACGTTCCTTCCTCGCGCGCGTACTGAATGGCACGCGCCAATGACCACAGTCCAAGCGGCACGCCGACGACCGCCCATCCGCCCAGCATCATCAGGGACGGCCACACGGCGGACACGCCGGCACCGTCGAGCATCGTGGCACGCAGGCCATTCAACGCATGGGTCGACGGAAACCAGGCCGCCAGCCGCTCGAGTACAGGCGGCAGACTGCTGGTTGGGTATAACACGCCGGCCAGCAACATGTTGGCTGACGCGAGGGCCCAGATGATCGGATCGCCGCGTTTGAAGACGACGGCGAACGCGGCGGCGACAAATCCAAAACCGGCCATCGCCAGCACGGCGCCGGCAAACACCAGCACGGTCGCCGTCACACTTCCTGCGGTCAGGCCGGCGAGCGGCGCGCCGAGCAGCAGGGCGACGCCCATCCACACCACCAGATCGAGGGCCGCGCGCAGCATCGGGTAGATCGACGACAACACGACCGTCACCAGCGGAGAGGTTGGCGTCGCCATCATCGCCTTGATGGCGCCCACCGCCTGTACGCCGCGCACGACCTGCGAAAAACAAATGAGCGCGGTCATCAACGCACTGTTGGCGGCGACACCAACCAACAGAAATCCCAGCGGCGTGTAGCCATCGAGGGCACGGTCACCAAACAACCCTGCCAGCACGCCGTACACGATCAACATCAGCACGCCGTCTATCGCGTCGAACGCGAACACCAACCGATAGCTGATGTCGATGCGCACATCCTTGCGCAGGCACGCCCAGGCCTTCGCGATCACGATGCGCCGCCATCGCTCGTCGCAGCACCGTACGCCGCGGCCAGTGCCCCCCGCTCCCCACGCAGATCCGTGGTGGCGCGGTCGAGGGCCACTTTCCCGCGATGCAACACGACCACCTGATCACACATGGTCTGCGCCTCGTCGAGGTCGTGAGTGGACACCAGAATCGTCGCGCCCTGATTCCTGGCCCATCGCTGCAAGGCCGCCTGCGTGATCGCCCGCGCGTGGGGATCCAGCCCTCGTGTGGGTTCATCGAGCAGCCAGACTCGCGCGCGTGCCATCGCGGCCCGCGCCAGACCCAACCGCTGGCGCATGCCGTCGGAGTAGGTGTCGAGCCGGCGATCCAGCGCGTCGGCGATCGCAAATTCCTCTGCAGCCTCCGCGCCACGCGCGCGCCATGCCGCGCGCGGAATGTCGTAGAGCGCCGCAAAAAATTCGAGGTTCTGCCGGCCGGTGAGTCGGGGAAAAAATGCCGCGCCACCCGCCGGCGCATACGCGATCAGCCGTCGCACCGCCGCCGCATCCGTCACCACGTCGTGGCCACAGACAAAGGCGTGGCCGCCGTGCGGAATCAGCAGGGTCGCAAAAATTTCGAGGAGGGTGGTTTTTCCGGCCCCGTTATGGCCGAGCACGCCGCATAACGTGCCGTCCTGGACAACAAACGACACCGCATCAAGCGCGACAACGGACGGGGGACCGGCAAATCGTCGAACGCGGTACCGCCGCGTGACCGCGTCGAGCGCAAGGGCCGGGGCTACAAGCACATGCTGGCGGTGCGCTTGGTTGTGCCCTCACCGGATGTGCCGCTGGTGCCCTGCGTCAACTTGCCGATGTGGCCGTATTCGAGGAGACGCGGAGCCGTCCACGGCTGACGTGCGAGCTTGGGGGTCGTACCGTCACCCTTGGTCGGAGGAATCTCAGCCATGCTTCGATACTATGCCCGGTTCGGCTGCTGTCCGCAACGCCGATCCACGCAGCACCCCATCGGCCACGTCGAGCGCCTGCCGATCGGCGCGCGCCTCCGCAATGCGCTCCACCGACACCCCCGCCGCGAGGTCCGCCACCTGATGAAACAACCGCACCGCGTCCACGCGGTCCCGCACGTCGAGCCGGAAGACCTGGGAGAACAACTCGACGGCTGCCGGCCGTCGCGGCTGATCGTCGGAGGCCAGAAGGAGGATGCGCGTCAGCGGACGCGGCCCCTCTGCAAACTGCCATCCGCCGGTCTGCGGCACCACCCGTCGTTTTTCCGAGTAATGGGCCACCGTCTCGGCATCGGCCACATCCCACCCCACGTGGTCCATGGCGGACTCCCACAGGCGGACGGCCGGGTAACTGGGAATCGCACGCCATCCACCAGCCTCGGGGTACAGCACGAGACTGTCGTCAGCCATCACTTCCGCCCCAAGCCGGGCACAGGCCGCGACGAGCGTCGACTTCCCGGCTCCGGTCGGCCCGACAAACGCCACCACGGCTCCATCGACCGCCACCGCGCCCGCGTGCAGCACCAGAGGCCTCAGGCGGCTCAGCACCAGCGGCAGTACTTGATTGAGCAACAAATGCCGGGCGGTGACCATCGGCGCCTCAGGCTGCAGACGCACCTCGACCACACGCGCGTCGCGGGCGATGACAAACGCCCCGGTCTCCGGAAACTCCACGACGAACCCGTCCGCGGATTCCCCAAATCGCGCCCACACCTCATCGTCTCCCCACTGGTGATACCACTCAGCCACAGCAGGCGAGGCGATCGTCGTCCACTCGACGTGGATGATGTCTGCGGGTGACTGCGCGGGGCTACGCTCCGGGACCAACTCAGGCAGCGGGAGCGACGACAGGACGTGGAGGTCCGCGAAGGTGTACGCGTGTGCGCGGGTGTTACCGGTCGTCGGCACGGCCGTACCTGGTGACCACTTCCGCGACGAAGGTGGCGACGGCGGCAGAGGACTGAAAGAGGTTCGGGTGCCGCGACGCCGTCTCCGCTTCGATCTCCGCCAAGGTGTGCACACCGTCGCACAGCTGCAGGATCGTCGCGCGCGCGTCCGCCCAGGGCGACAGACGCGGGCGTCGTCCGGGGTTCGTCTGCTCAAGCACCTCGGGCAGGATCAGCATCCCGGCGAGTGTGGATTGACGCGAACGGCGCAACACCTGATCGCCGCGGCGGACCGTCAGTTGCCACCCGACGATTGAATCCGCCGGTCGTGCCAGCACTGTGCATTCGACCGTATCGCCCGGTTCGACCCGAACCGGCTGGTCGAGCGGGAGGAAGGCCTGGCGACGCCCGATTTGATCAGGGGCGCCTGGCGCGTTTGTCATCGTGACGCCGTCGGCCATGTCGGCGACGAACCAGCCGCCGAGGCCGGACAACAGGCCGGCGCGCATCACGGTGAACGTGGCGGTACCGCGGCACGATTCACCGGCCGGATCGCCGAAGCGCATCACCAGCAGCGGCGCACCGTCGCACAGAAACTGCGCAGGATTCAGGCGCGCCGGGTACCCCGTGTTGACCGCGCCCTGTCGCACGACGGAGACGTCGAAGCCGGCGGGTTTCGTGTTCCAGAATTCGACCCACGCCGTCATCTCCGGCGCTTCGATGGGTGTCATCCAGGTGGTGACGCCGCGCGGCAGCAATCGGCCACCAGGCTTGAGCAAGCGCCGCGACGCATCAGCAAACAACTCCACGACGCCGGCTTCAAAGCCGAGTCGGCCCATCTGATCGGAGACCACCACGTCGGCACGCTCCGGCAAGGTGGCGCGCGTCGAATGGGTGTGGATGTGCGTGATGCGATCGGCCACGCCGTTGGCCGCGGCAATCTGCCGGGCGATGCCGAGGATCCCGCCGTCGTCGATCGCGTACACGCGTGATGCGCCGGCGCGGCACGCGAGCAGTCCGAGAATGCCTGTGCCACAGCCGAGATCGACCACCACGTCGCCCGGCTTCACGACCTGCGTGATCGCGCGTTCAAAGGCCGCGAGGCGATGCGGGTCTGCGAGGTACTGCCGGTGTTCGTCAAACTCGAGGGACATGGACGTGTCGAGATGATAACGCACGCACCGAGGCTTCAGCGGCGAGGATCTGCCAGAGCATCTGCACATCGGGATTGTGGCTGTGATCACCGACAGCCATGCGCTGTTGGATGCGACGCCACGTGGCGCGCGCGTGATCGAGATTGACCCATCCACGTTCCACGACGTCCATCGGGCCACTGAGCGTACCCTCGGGATCAGCGGCGCAGAGTCCGTCACGCGTGATCCGCGCGAAGTCGGCTTTGTCCACACGCGCTGCGACGTGCTGAGGCAGGTGCTCGCTGAACGCCCGTCGTTGCAGGTACCGCGGTTGGCGGTGCCGAAGACGAAACTCGTCGGGCAACGTGATGAGGAATTCCACGAGGCGCCGGTCCAGGAACGGCTGGCGCATGTCGAGGCCGGCGTTCCGGCCGGCGCGCACCAACGCATCGTGCAGGTGCGATGAATCGCCGGACCAGAGATGGACCAGTGATTGCCGTACGACGGCGGAGCGCCGTCTCGGCACCCGATGGAATCCGCCCTTCATGCGGTCGGGCAATCCCGTGCGCGCGATGAACTCGTCGCGCAGCCACGGAGCGCGCAGCGCGGGACGACGTGAGCGGATGGCACGGGTGATCAGGTCGGGCACAAAGGGGGCCACGGCGGCGCGCAACGCGCCAAGCCGGCTGATGTCCCACACCGCGCGGTAGTCGCGGAGGTACATCGCCGCGGACACCGCACGACCGCGGCGCAGCAGATCCGCCGCGCGGAACACGCTGCCGGAGAGGTAATCGTCGCCGCCAACTCCGGTGAGCATCACGCGATGCCCGTCGGCGCACGCGCGACGCAACATCGGCGCAAACAGGGTCTCGCCAGTGGCCAGTTCAGGCAGGTCGCCATGCGCGAGCGCTGGCTGGAACACGGCCGGACCCAGCGGACCTGATGCCAGATAGTCGACCGACGTCCCCCGGCAGCCATGCCGGGCCACCACTGCCTCAATGAATGACGACTCGTCGGCCTCGGGGCGATCTGGAAACGTCAGCGAGTACGTGGCCGGTGCCAGCACGCCGAGCGAACGCGCCACGCCGACAATGGACGATGAATCGAGACCGCCACTGAGCTGAAACGCCGGATCTGAGTCGGCGGGCAGGCGCGCGGCCACGGCTGTCGAAAACAACGCCCGCAACTGATCGACCGCATCGTCTTCGGCAATCGGACGTTCATCGGCAGGATCGAAGATCCAATAGGGGGTCACACGCGCCGATCCGCGGATCAGTTCGAGTTGGGAACCCTGCGGCACCCGGAACGCGCCCACAATCGGTGTCTCGGTGAGTGAGACGGGCGCATCCGCGAGATACTCGGCGAAGTACCCTTCGTTCAGCGTGGCGGGAAGCCACCCAGTGGCACACAGACCGGCGAGCGTGGAGGCCCACCAGAAGACGTCCGGCGTGGCCGCGTAATACAACGGACGCATCCCCATCGCATCACGCGCCAGCACGAGTCGGCGTTCGGACGGGAACCAGGCGGCAAACGCGAAGTCACCAAGGCAGGCCTGAATGCCGGCCGCGCCACGCGACACGGCCGACGACAACAGCGCCGCCTTGGAGTGGCCGATGCCACCGCCCGGCAACGCCGCAAGTTCGGCTGGGTTGTCGAGGCGGCCGGACCACGTGAGCCGAACCGGTCCAGCCTCTCCGATGACCGCCAGATCGTCGGCGAGGATACCGAGCAAGGCCGGCCCGTCGGCACTGATGT
The DNA here is from genome assembly GCA_964559545.1 of uncultured Solibacteraceae bacterium. Lineage (GTDB taxonomy): Bacteria > Acidobacteriota > Vicinamibacteria > Vicinamibacterales > SCN-69-37 > SYFT01. The sequence continues at coordinate 9,530 of CAZLJG010000016.1, forward strand.
GCGGCCGAGGGCGCGGGGCGTCGTGCATCGGCTGCAGCGCCGACAACATGTGATGAACGACCGTGGTGTCGTGGCGGCCGTCACCCGACTGCCGCACCAGCCCGGCGATCACGGTCAGGACGTCACAACAAGACCGGTGTCGATCAGTTGCGTGAACAACGCGGCCAGGTCGCCATCGATCTGCTCGGCTGCCGCGTCGTACTCCGCGAGCAGGCCGTCCCGCACGGACGCGAGGCTGGCTCCGTCGGCGGGAACCAGCGCCCAAATTCGGGAGCCGATCGGGTCGAGGCTGTAATAAAGTCCACTGGTTACATTCAGCAACACCACTTCGCCGTCAACGAGGCGCCAGACCACGTCCGGATGAGGCATTACGCGGGTCTCTGGAGTCAGTGCCATGGGGTGCTCGCTGCTGTCGCTGGATGAGGTACTGGCCGAGAAGTTGCACGAGCATTGTAGGAGCCGGTCACCACAGCGTCAACTTTTTGAGGGGGTATTCATCTCGTAAGTTATTCATAGATAATGGTTTAGATTGAGCCTGCCCGAGGAGATTCCGTGTCGAAATACGGCCCGGTCGGTGCGCAAATCTGCCAATCCAAGGGATTTCCCCTATTGCAGTACGAATAGCTGTCGATATATGACTATAAGTGACATGAAGCTCAAGAAGCTCCTCGCCGCCGCGGTTCTCTCGGCGCTCCTGGCCCCGACGGCGCTCAGCGCCCAGGCACAGGCGCCCGTGACGACGGCTGTGCGGCAGGCGGCGCGAGCGGTACCGACGGGTCCAATGACCGCGACCAGCAAGGCCGCCGCGTCGATCCGGGCGGCGCGCACGGCACAACTGAATGCGGCGCGGGGCGGCGCGACTGGTGTCGCGGCCTCAACACGGAGCACGTCGGTCGTCGGCTATTTGTGGACGGCCAACAACTCCGTCGTGACAGATGCCACCGTGCAACTGCGCAACACGGTGACTGGCCAGGTCGAGATGTTTACGCAGACAAACTCCATCGGCGAGTTCACCTTCAACAACGTGACCGGCGGCTCCTACGTCATCGAATACGCCTCGGAGCAGGCGGGCAGTCTGCTGGCCCTGGGCCATCCCTTCACGGTGGCTCCGGGTGAAACCGTCGCCACGTTTGTGCGCATGTCGAACGCGCTGCCCATCATCATTCCGGACTTCGCAGGCAACGTCGCGGCGTCCGCCCTGCAGGCGGCGGCCGGCAGTGGCATTACAACCGTCATCACGCCGCTCACCCCAGTGGTGACGCCGCCCCCCCCGCCGACCAGCGCCATTCGGTAACGCGTCAGCCCAGGACACACATTTCAATGTTTGGTGATCGCAACAACGTCCTCATCGAGCCGCCGGCACCGGCGGCGCCGATCTCCGGATTGCCCGGCACGCCGGGGCATCCCGAGGGCGAAATCCATCTGCTCGATCGCCTGAGCGTCATCTATCGCTACCGCAAGGTGGTGGTGACCGTCATCGTCATCGTCTTCATCGCCGGCGTGGTCCAGACGATGACGACGACGCCGGAATATCGCGCGACGGCCAAGGTGCAGGTCGATGACGAACGCAGCCTGCCGGGCTTGTCACTGGGTGACGAGCAGATGTGGCAGGAAACCAGCACCCTGATGTCCACGCAGGTGCAGGCGATTCGCAGCAAGGACTTGATCCGCACGATCGTCCCGAAGCTCAATCTCACGAACGTGCCGGAATTTAACGGCACCGCCACAGGCCCCACCGGACTCGGCGGCGCGTTGTCGTCACTGCGGGCCCGTATCACCAATCCGATCAGCGGCTTTCTCTCCGGCGAAGACACGACGACGCCGCCGGCGGACGCTGGACCCACCGTTCCGGCCGACCCGCAGCGCCTCCTTGAAGATCGTGCAGTCGATGCCTTTCTGGGCCGGCTGACAACCACGCCGGTGACCGACAGCCGGGCGATTCAGATCGACGTCGTGTCGCAGGACCCGGTGCTTGCGGCCGCGGCCGCGAACGCACTGGCGACCGCGTACATTGAGCAGAACCTCAGCCGCCGCCGCGGCAACCTCGACAAGATCGTGGCGGATCTGGAAAAACAGGTCAGTGACGGCGACCAGCGCATCAAGGACGCCGAATCCGCCATGGTGGCGTTCCGGGAGAACAACAACGCGGCCGCTCTGACGGATCCGTCGGTCTACGCAACACAGGAACTTGATCGACAGGCCGAACTGGAACGGGCCCTGGAGACGGCGCGCGTCGCGCGTGAGAGCTACGAGCGACTCCGCGGGGTGAAGTACGACGACCCCAAGATCGACACGTTTCGGGAGATGAGTTCAGACGCGGACGTGCGCACGTGGAAAGCCGAACTCAACCGGCGGCAGAGCGCGCTCTCGCGACTGACCTTCGGCGAAGACCACCCGGTGCGACTGGACGCCGTCCGCGGCGTCGAGGAGGCGCGCGAAGAGCTGAAAGTCGCGCGCGACACCGTCGTTGACCGGCTGCGTCTCGCGGCCGAAGGCGCCGACAGCGAAGTCAAAGTGCGCCGCTCGAATCTCGAGGCCATCAGATCGGCCCGCGACCAACTCGGCACCAAAGGGATCGATTACGCCAGTCTCGAACGCACCCGGGATTCCGAGCGCGCCCTGATCACGACCCTGCAGGATCGGCTGGCCAACTTCAACATTGAAGCCAACGCCATCCGCAACAACGTGTGGCTGCAGGACAGCGCCGTGGCGCCGGGCCGGCCGTTCAAGCCGGACGTGTCGCGCAACCTGATGATGGCGTTGTTTGTCGGGTTTGCCCTGGCTGGCGCGCTGGCCTTCGGCCTCGACTACCTCGACGACACGATCAAGACCCCCGAGGACATCACGCGCAAGCTGCGGATTCCGTTCCTGGGCCTCGTGCCGTCCGTGCGCGGCGATAAACAACCGGTGCTCTCGGGGCCGGTGCCGCACGACTTCGGTGAAGCGTATCGCGCGTTGCGCACCTCGCTCGTCTTCACGAGCGGCGGTGAATCCACGCGCATCATCACCTGCACGAGCGCGCAGCCCCTGGAAGGCAAAACGACGACCGCCTGCAACCTGGCCATGGTGCTGGCATTCGGCGGATCACGCGTCCTGCTGATTGACGCCGACATGCGGCGCCCGGGCGTGCACAAGGCGCTGAAGATCAACAACACCGTGGGCCTGTCGCACCTGCTGGTCGGGCAGGCGCGTGTGCGTGAGGCGATTCAGCGCACGAGCGATCCGAACTTCTGCGTGATGACCGCCGGGCGGACGCCGCCCAACCCGTCCGAACTGCTCTCGTCCGAGCGGATGAAACAGCTCATCGCCAATCTGAAGCAGGGCCCGTTTGACTGGGTCGTGATCGACACGCCGCCCGTGCTCGCCGTCACGGATGCGGTCATCCTGACGCCGCTGGTGGATGGCGTGACGTTTGTGCTCGGTGCGGAAATGACGCGCCGCCGGCTCGCCGAGCGCGCTGTTCAGATGTTGATGGTCAGCCGGCCGCGGGTCGTGGGCGCCGTGCTGAATCGCGTGAATTTTGACCGCAATAAGTACTACTATTCGCGGTATTACGGCTACCAATACAAGAGTTACTACGGCAGCAGCAGCTCGGGCGCCACAGAGAAGGCCTGAGTCCGGCGGTACCCGATGCTGACCATGACTGCAGCGTTGATCCTGCTGCTGGCGTGGTCGCTGTTTGCCTTTGGCGCCGTCTACGACTGGGCACTCGCGCCTGCGGTGCTGGTGGCCATCGCCGGCGGGGCATGGTCGCTCCGCATGCCGCGACGTCGGCGCGCCTGGCTCGACGTCTGGCTGTTATGGCTGGCCGGCGTCGCCGTCCTGCAACTGATTCCCCTGCCCGGTGCCGTGCGCGCCCTCCTCTCACCAGGACAGGCCGGGTACTTCGCGCGCGTCAGTCTGGCGCCACCGGCCGACGGCGCCTGGCTTCCCCTGTCGCTGTATCCAGGCGCGTGGCTCTTTGGCGCGGGCGCCGTGGTCGCGGGCATCGCCACGTTCCTCTGGACGCGTGACGCGTTGGAGTCACGGGGCGTCCGGCGCGTCCTGCGAGCCATCGCCTGGATGGCACTCGCAGTGTCGGCCTTTGCGCTGGTCCAGCCCACCCTCTTCCCCACCGGCCAGATCTACGGCTTCTGGGATCCCATCGCGAGTGGCACGCGTCCCACCGGCCCCATCGTGAGCCGCCCCCACTTTGCATCGTGGGTGATTCTCGCGTGGCCGCTGACCGTGGGGTACCTGTTCTCCCACGCACGCTCCCACTGGCAGAACCGGCGCGCCTCACGAGGCGCGGCGATTCTGGGAGACGCACGGGCGTGGTGGCTGCTGCTCTCGATTGCGCTGATGGTCGCCGCGGTGTTGGTGACCCACTCACGGTCCGGCGTCATAGGCCTCGGGGTCGGCGGCGTCGTGCTCCTGCTGACGGCGTGGCGAGGCACGACGGTCGCGGGACGCGTCGGCCTGGTGGGATTTCTCGCGGTGGTGACGGTGGCGGCGTCGTTGTGGGCCACGCCGGATGCGGTCATCTACCGGTTCGAACACGCGTGGTCCGGCGTTGACGGTGGACGCCCGCTAATCTGGGACCAGGTCTGGATGCTCATCCGCGACTTCCGGCTCGCTGGCATCGGACTCGGCGCCTTTGATGTGGTGATGCCGGCGTACCAGACGAGCGCTTTTGTCGTGTTGATCAATCACGCACACAACCAGTACCTGCATCTGCTGGCCGAGGGGGGACTCCTGCTGGCGGTCCCCGCGGTGGGCGCCATCGTCACATTCCTCGGCACCGCGTGGCGGCGGATTCGGGAGGACCACACCGCGCTTGTCCACGCGCGGCACGGCGCGCTCGCCGGTCTGGCCGGTCTGGCCGTACAATCCATCTTCGAAACGCCCTTGCTGACGCCGGCCGTGATGTTCCTTGCGGCGGTGAGTGCGGCGGTGGTGGTCCGCGGCGCCGACCCGGTGAAGGCGGACGTCAGCGAGGAGTCCGAAGGCTGATGTCTCTGCGCGTCGGTGTGGATCTTGACGGCGTCGTCGCCAACTTCCGATCCGCGTTTGAGTCGGCGGCATCAGAAGCCGGCGTGTCCCTCCCGAGTGCGGGCCTGGACGCGGCGACAAACGACCCGTTGTCCTCGCGCGACATCCGGAAAATCTGGGACTACGTGAAGCGCACACCCAACTGGTGGGTGCGGCTCGCACCGTATGAACCGGCGCAGATCGTACGCCTGTACGAAACCGCGCGACGGCTGCGCTGGGAAGTGGTGTTTGTGACGCGCCGCCCGGTCACACTCGGCGACCCGGTCCAGTTCCAATCGCAGTGGTGGCTCGAGCAGCAGGGGTTTTTTTATCCGGCCGTACTCACCGTGCCGGGGTCACGCGGAGAACTCGCCAACGCGCTGCGACTCGATGTGCTCATCGATGATCAGATTCATAACTGTGTGGATGTCATCAGCGCATCCACCGCAAAGGCGGTGTTGTTGTTGCGCGACCGGCCGGACGCCTCGGTGGAGGATCATGCCGTGAGTCGCGGCATCGGGGTGGTCGGATCTCTTGAAGAAGCGCTGGATGTGCTCGACCACCTGCATTCGGTGCTGCGGGAGCGCCGTGGTCGGCTTCAGCGACTCGCCGACTGGTTCATCACCAAGCCCAAGACCGAAGAGGGCCTGCCTACCCGTCCCGATCCCCATCGCGTGACCCTGCGGAACGACTGACCGCTCCGGATCGGCGATCCAAGTACCACCGCCACACCCACTGCGCCCCTCCGCGCACCAGTCGATGCGCGTACAGCACCGGCAGCCATCCGGCGCGGCGTGTGTGGTACTGCGCGAACATGAATTCGCGCGGCGGCAGCACGTGTTCCCGCACCAACCGCACCCGGTCGCGCCACCCCGGCAACGCACGCAAGTCGTCGAACGCGTCCTGCAGGCGGTCACGCTCTGGATTCAGCAGTCGCCGCGAGGGATCGTTCGCGCCGTCGGTCACCATCGCCGTAACAAAGGCCTCGTCAAGGACGGGAGGCATCGCGTCCGCCTCAGTCAACGCCCGCGCCTGCGCCAACGCGTCCGCGACCACGGACGAAACGCCTGCATCAGCCACGCGGGTCCGGAACGCGGTGGCGTCCGTGTTCGTCAGCCGCCTCGCCACACGCGACACATCAAGCGCCCACTTCAGCGAGGGATCCTTCGGGTGATGCGCACGGGGATGCAGACACGCCAGCAACAATCCGTCCTCGTCGCTTGCCCGCCACACACCGGCACCCGCGAATGGTGCCGGCACACTGCGCGAGATGACCTCGGTCGTGGGCAGCAGGGATGAGAGCCACACGCGATTGGAGACGCGCCAATGCAGGTCAACCGCCATGGTGGTGCCACCCACGCCGGCGCGTTCGAAGACTTCCTGACCGTTCACCAGATCGCCGGGGATGCGGCCGGCCGCGAGATACCCCGCGCCTGTCAGCGCCGCAAAGGCGCGCTCACGGTCGGCCACGTCGATGAGGACATCCAGGTCAAGGCACGGACGGCACCACGGCTCGGGATAATCGGTGTACGCCCACGCGCCGCCCTTGAAGATCACCGGTCGCACACCAGCCGCAACGAGCGCGGCGCAGGCGTGGTGCGCCTCCGCCTGTTGCAGGGCGGCGGTCATCGCCGCGCGACGCCGGTCATCCGCCAGGGCGGCCACGTCCGGGCGGAGCCAGGCCACATAGGGAGCGATCCCGTCACGGCGCAACGCATCGATGACCGCGTCAGTACCGTGACGGCTGAACAGGGATTCGAGTTGTGGGGGATGGCGGAGCACCGCGGCCAGATCGGCCAGGGGCACCACGGCTCAGCTCCAGAGCGAGCTGATGACGGCGCGCCGGAAGGCGGGATGGCGCAGGAGCGCCAGCGCGGCGCGACGATGCCAGTTGAAGTCGGCATGCTCCTTGAGCAGCGGCACGATGCCATCCACTCGGGCCACTTCAACCAGCGTGCGAATGCCGCGGTCACCAATGCGCGTCGCGAGCGCACGGAACGCAAGGCCCGCGCGAATGTCCGGGCCGATTGATGCGCGCCACCGGTCCTCGTAGACCCGAAGGTCGCGTGCGGTGAGCGCATTGCGCGTGAGTGCATCGGAGAGCACGTCAGCGGCAAGGCGTCCACTCAGCAGGCTGTAGTAGATGCCACCGCCGGTTGTCGGCTTCACCATCCCGGCGGCATCACCAACCGCGACGACGCGATCACCGACGGTCTTGCGCACGGGGCCAAGCGGCAGCATCTTCAGCCGCGCGTCTGGAATGGTCGAGGGGTCCACGCCGGCTTCGGTCGCGACACCGGAGGCAAACGCACGGAATCGCCTGGACGCTTCGGTGTCGCAGAACAGGCCGAGGCGCACATGTGGCACCTCCCCACGATCAAACGGAACGGCCCAGGCAAACCCGCCAGGCGCCACCGACCGCCCCAGCCGAACGTCAATTCGTGGCAGCCGGGCAAACGGCATTTCTATCTGCGCGGTTTGCACAAACGCGCGCGGGACACCAAGACCCAGTTCGCGGTTGAATCGATAGTTGGCGCCACACGCCAGCACACACACGCGCGCGAGCACCGGCCCGTCATCGCCCCGCACCTGCACGCGCACCCCATCATCGGCGACCATCAGACCGTCCACTCGGGCGCCGGTGCGGACTTCGGCACCCTGGGCGAGCGCACGCTCGGCCAGACGGCCGTCAAACGACGCGCGGTCGACGACGGCCGCGATGATGCGGTCGGTGTCCACCACGACGGGTTCGCCGTCCTCGTGACGGAACGCCGCCGCCGTGGAGAGCGCGAGAATGGTGTCTTTCGGAAGGTCGAGTTCGGCGAACGCATCAAACCCCAGCACGCCGGTGCAGTGCACGGGGCGACCGACGACCGCGTGTTCTTCCAGCACAATGACACGGTGGCCACGTGCGGCGAGGTCGGCGGCGGCCATGAGCCCACCTGGACCGCCGCCAATGATCACGGCGTCGTACTGCGATGAAGGAAATCCGGTCACTGGGTTCGCCGTTGCTGTCCGCGGTGCTCCCATCGGCCCGACACGGTGACCCAAAGCGACAGCAGGATCAGCCGAAGGTCCAGCCACAGGGATTGGCGCCGGATGTAGAGCCTATCGTAACGGAATTTCTGACGCCTCGGTAGGTTCCGCGACCCGTAGAGCTGCGCGATGCCCGTCAACCCAGGCCGCACGAGCGCCCGCACGTCAAACCCTGGCACGTCCTCGAGCCGGATGTGCCGGCCGTCGCCGACCGCGTCAATTTCTCCAGGGCGCAAGGCCCGCGGTCCGACCACGCTCATGTCACCGAGGAGGATATGCCAGAGTTGCGGGACTTCATCCATCGCGGTCGCACGCAATACCCGGCCCACCCGCGTGACGCGCGCGTCACCAGCCACCGCCTGGCGCGCCCCATCGCGCTCCGCATCGACGACCATGGATCGGAACTTGGTGACCAGGAACTCCTGCTCCCCCATCCCCGAACGCGGCTGACGAAAGAACACGGGGCCACGGTCCTCGATCCAGATCAGCACCGGCACCAGAACCCACAGGGGCGCACTCACCACCAGGGCCACACTGGCAAACACGATGTCGAGCCCACGTTTGGCGACGGACCCGCGCACCCGCGCGGCGGCGTCGGTGATGGGCTCCAGCATCATCCCCATCAGGACCGCCACCCGGCCGTCACCCACAACCACCCGGCCCGGCCCCAGATCACACTCCAGACGATCGCGTCCTTCAGCAGAAACGGCCTGAAGTGCTTCCGGTAGTACCGCCACATGCTGCGATGGCGCGCGAGAATCATCGGACGATTGACCTGCTTGCTGCTGCCGCCGATCTCATGCTCCATGACGATGCCGGGATGGAAGTAGACCTTCCAGCCGGCGTCCCACGCCCGCTTGCAGAAGTCGACGTCCTCCACGTACATAAAAAACTGTTCATCGAGACCCTTGAGCGCATCACTCACCACGCGCCGGTGCAGCACACACGCGCCGGAGACCCAGTCGACCGGTTCGGCGACGGCGTACGACGCCTCGGCGCGCAGATACCGGCGCGACCAGGGGTTGCGGGGGAACCATCGCGTCAACAGCGAATACCGATGCCCCAGTGCCGCCCCATACGAGGGAAACGCCCGCGCCGAACGTTGGACGGTGCCACCGGGGTCGAGGATCTTTCCACCCACGATCCCGACGTCCGGGTGGTCATCCATCCAGGTGATCACCGCGGGCAGGCTGCCGCCCGTGAGTCGGCCGTCGGGGTTCATCCACATCACGTAGCGGCCCGTGGTCGCCCGCAAGCCGGCGTTGATCCCGGCCCCGAACCCCACATTCCGCTCCAGCGGCACCACCACCACATCCGGATGCTGACGCGCCAACTCGACCGTGCGATCACCGGATGCGTTGTCCACGACGACCACTTCCGCCCGCAGGCCTGCCAGCGCCGCGCGCACGGACGTCAGGCACTCGTCGATGTCACGCTCGGAGCGATAGGTGACGATCACGACCGACAGATCAGGCGCGCTCACGACCGCGTCTCCATCCGTTCCAGCACATACAACGCCCACAGCCGCGACCAGTGCAGCCGGCCGGCAAGAAACGCCGCCACGTCGCCCGCATACCGTGGGTGTCGCAACCGGGTCGCGACATCACGCCACACGGTGGACGACGACGAGGTCAGCGTGTTCCGCAACCACTCGTGCATCGGCAACACAAAACCCTGCTTGGGTTGATTGCGAGCGGCAGCTGTCGTCCAGTCCGGCCAGCCGTCACACAACGCGGCCTTCCAGCTCTGGCGCGAGCCGCGAGGCCACCGGCCGGCGTCGGCCACCGCTTCGACGACGCAATGGTCCACGAATGGCGTGCGCAGTTCCAACGCGCGGCACATCGTCACCGCATCAGCATCCGGCAGCAGCTGTCGCTGCAGAAAGTGGCGCCACTCGAGATCACGGATGACGTCAAACGGGTCCGCGGCACCGCCTTCGGCCGACGAGACCGGCGTCGGGGTCAGCCCCGTCAGGCGCGCGACATCCTCCCGGGACCACAGGCCCCGGTACGCCCACCACGTCTCCTCGAGCGTGGACGGCGCCTCGCCGGCGATCGTGCCGAGTTTCGTGATGCGCGGGGATGGCCATCGCGACAACAGAGGGCCGGCCAGCCGGGCAGCGCCCCCCCAGCGCCGCAGCAAGTCGAACAGCCGCGGCACTTCGGTGAAGGAGGGATACCCCCCGAGCAACTCGTCGCCGCCGACGCCGGACAGGGCGACCTGCACGCCGGCCATCCGCGCCGCCCGAGCCACCAGGAAGGTATTCAGGCCATCCACCGTCGGTTCGGCCAGCGAGGCCAGAAATTCGTCGAGCAACAGATCGCGATCGAGATCCTCAAGCGCCACTTCCGTGTGTGTGGTGCCGAAGCGGTCGGCGGCCGCCTGCGCCGCCGCGCTTTCATCGAGGCGCGAACCCTGCATCGTGACCGTGAGTGACTGGAGCGGACCTGACGTCCGCGCGCGCGCAGCGGCAGCGATGGCCGACGAATCGAGACCGCCACTCAGAAACACCGCCACGGGCACATCACTGACGAGGTGCGCACCGACGCTGTCTTCAATGGCTGCGCGAATGCGAGGCGCCACCTCGGATACGGGTCGCTCCGGTCGCGACTGACGCCAGACGTGATCGAGCGACCAGTACGTCCGCGCCACATCGCCGCCCCGGCCCGCAGTGACACAGGTGCCGGGTGCCACGACAGAGACGCCGTCCCAGAAACTTTCGCCGGCAGTAATCGACCCGGTCGCGAGAAACGCCGCCCGCTGCCGAGGCGCCGGACGCAGGGTCCAGAGGCCCGACGCGGCGAGTGCCTGTGGCGTTGACGCAAACAACAGGAGGTCCGGCTGGGGGCGGACGAACACCAGCGGCTTGATCCCGAATCGATCGCGTCCCAGTGTGAGCGACCCGCGCTCGACGTCAAACCAGGCAAACGCAAACATCCCGCGTGCGTGCGACACCGCATCGCTGCCCTCGTGTGCGAGCAACTCAAGCAGGACCTCGGTATCCGAGTGGGATCGCAACGTGACGCCACGATCGGTGACGCGTGGCTGCAAGTCTCGAAAGTTGTAGATCTCGCCGTTGTAGGTAATCCAGTGACGACCATTCGCTGACACCATCGGCTGGCGGCCTGCGATTGATCGATCGAGAATCGCCAGACGCCGGTGAGCGAGATACGCCACGGCACCGTCACCGCCACGCACGACGTCGCGGCCGTCGCCGTCCGGACCTCGCCGGGCCACGGCCGCGTCCATGCGGTCGAGCGCGGCCGACATCACGTGGGGGTCGCGCCCTCCCCAGTCCACGAGGCCGACGATGCCACACATCAGGCGCGCTCCCCGACCACGTCGGCATACACCCGGTGAACGCCCGCGATGTACGCCTCGCTCGAATACTCCGCCACCACGCGGCGCCTGCCGGCCTCGCCCATCGCGCGGGCGCGGTCGGGCGCATCCACAAGCGCCCGCATCGCCGCAGCCAGCGCGCCGGCATCCTTGGGCGGCACCAGCACACCCGTGGTGCCGTCCACCACAATCTCGCACGGGCCGCCATGGGCGGTGGCAATCACCGGTCGCCCACTCGCCATCCCCTCGACGACGACGAGCCCGAAGGGCTCGGGTTCAGTGGACGCCAGGACAAGTACATCAATCGCCCGGTGTACGGCCGGCATCTCGGCAGGACCAAACTGCCAGTCCGTCCACGTCAGCCTTCCGTCGAGTCCGAGCGCGGTGGCACGTTGGCGCAACGACGCGGCGTACTCCTCCAGTCCGATCACCGGACCACCGACCACGACAAATCGCACGGACGGACGATCGACGGCGACCTGCGCCGCCGCGTCAAGAAACACGTCCACACCCTTCCACACGTCGAGCCGGCACACGATGCCAACGAGGGTCTCTGTCGTCTCGACACCCCACTGCCCCCGCAGATCAGTGGCTGTGCCCTGGTGAAATCGATCGGTTTCGATGCCGTTGGAGACCTTCACGATGTGCCGAGGCCGGCTTGCGGGCGCACCAAACATCGCGGCGACGGCGTCGGACGTCACAATGACACGCGTGGCGAGATGGCGGGCCATCCAGAGTTCCAACCGTCGCAGCCACCCCCGTTGCCACACGATCTCCCGGATGTGCCACACGTGTGGCGTACCGGTCAGCCATGCGGCCGGCCCTCCGTACAGATTGTGAATCGTGTTGGTGTGCAACAGCGCCACCTGCTCACGGCGAATCACGGCGCGTAATGCCCACAGCGCGCGCGGGAAGTTGCACGCGTACCCGATCAGATACCCCCATCCTCTGCGGGACGTGAGCTTCTTCAGGACCGGCATCACCGCGACGGTGGCCCCCGCCGCCCGCAGCCTGGGCACCAGCGGACCGTCCGACGGCAAGGCGACGATCGCGCGATACCGCGCGCGGTCGAGTCCCTCCACGAGCCGCACCAGCGACACGTCCGACCCGCCGACCTCGGAGGTGGTGTGCAGGAACAGGATCGTCACGGGATCACGCGCGGGCACGAGCCATCACCTGCGTATACACGGCCTCATATTGGGCCGCCACCACCGGCCAGTCATACCGCGCCACGTCAGCCAGTGCGGCCCGCTCCAACCGCGCGCGCTCTTCCGGTGACTGCAGCACGCGTGTCAGCACCGCCGCCAACGAAGCCTCGTCGGCGAGCACGCCCAGCGCCCCGTCGCGGAGGATCTCGCGCGCACCTGCGTTTGGCGTGGCGACCACCGTCGTACCCGAGGCCATCGCTTCGATGTAGGGCCGCCCAAATCCCTCGTACCCGCTGGGCAAACACATGACCCACGCCTCGCG
>CAZLJG010000017.1:0-1361 GCA_964559545.1 uncultured Solibacteraceae bacterium
AACACCTCGTCCACGTCGGCTTTTTTCATCTGCTCTAGATCCGAGCGCGACCGATTCGCAGCCGCCCGATAACACGAGGCCGCGCTGGCGAATCGTCCGGCGGTTGCGGTCCACTGCTCCCGAGCGAACCCGACAAGGCCGTAATACCAGCGCGAGATGCATTGCTCGTTGCGGGGATCCGCCTTGATCGCCTCGGTCAAGTCGGTTTCGGCGAGATCCAGAAACCCCTGGTCGTACTTGATCATCCCGCCGAGCGTGAGCACCCTCACGTTGAACGACATGGATCGCGCCGTGTCGATATCCGTGCGGGCCGCCGGCAAGTCGCGGCGCTGGTAGTGACTCCAGGCGCGCCAGTAATAGGCCTCGGCGATGTTGTGGTAGCGGCGCTCGATGATGCGCGTCGCGCCTTCGATCGCCGGCACAAACTGTCCGATGTGGCCGAGACAAATCACGCGTTGCATCGCGGCTTCCTCGTGGAGCGGCTTGAGGGCAATCGCGTCTTCGTAGTGAATGATGGCCGCCTTGCAGTCACCCTGAATCTGATTCAGCGCACCAAGGCCATATGCCACCGCCGGTGATCGCGGGAATCGTTCAAACGCCGCCGTCAGGGCCGAGCGCAGTTCGGACGTGTACGTGCGCGTGATGGTAAGCGTGGGCACGCGGGCGCGCATCAACTCAGCCTCGACAAACGCGGGCACCGCCGCCATCACTTCCTCGATCAGCATCGGCTGGATGGCGGGACACGTGCCGACCCGGTACTTCACCAACGGTGATGCGTCAGCCGGCACCTTCGGCAGGTCAACAAATCGTCGGTTGGCAAACGTCTGCAGGCAGTCGAGACTCGCGGAAAGGTACGCCCGGAATGGCGTGCTCCCTGTTCCGGCGGCCAACTCCTTCTGCGCCGCCAGCACCTGCGCCGAGGGCGGATTGCGGCGCGACCATTGGTCACGCTCAGCGCGTGGCGTGCCGATGAAATCCGGCGGAATCATGCGTGCGATCGCCAGATACCTGACGCCCGGATACGTCGCCGGAAGTTCGGGAATCAACGCTTCCGCCGCCTTGAACGACTCCGCGGGGTCGATGGCCAGCTCCCACTCGCGGAGCCCGATCAGCACCTGGACCTCGAAGAGCTTGGTGATCAGGAGCGGCCGCGCCTTGCCGACGGCCACACGCAGGTAGATGTCCCGGGCCTCGACAAGGCACGTGTAACACCCCTCCTGCACACGACCATCGGCGGTCACCAGACTGACCTGATCCGCCTTGCGGATCGGCGCCGACGCACACGCAACTGACAGCAGGACTACTGCAAGACAGGCTCTCCGCATGGCGCGTTAGACACCGCTTGCGCCACTGTGGTTCCT
>CAZLJG010000017.1:1461-12365 GCA_964559545.1 uncultured Solibacteraceae bacterium
CTTTCGCCCAACGCGAAATACGTCAGCGACGACACAAAGGCCGAGGCCTCCTCGAGCGTGCCGTCCAGCTCAAACGACACCATGCCGCCAAAGCCGGTCATCTGCTTTTTGGCCACCTCATGGCCGGGGTGAGACGCCAGGCCCGGGTAATACACGCGCTTCACCCGCGGATGCGCGAGGAGCGCCTCGGCGATCGCGGCCGCGTTCTGGGCATGACGCTCCATGCGGAGCTCCAGCGTCTTGATCCCGCGCAACGTGAGCCAACAATCAAAGGGACTCGGCACGCCGCCGAGCGCGTTCTGCAGGAAGCCCACGGGTTCGAAGACCTTCTCGTCCTTCGCAATGACCGCACCCTGAATCACGTCCAGATGCCCGGCCAGATACTTCGTGACGCTCTGAATCACCAGATCCGCACCGAGGGCCAACGGCTGCTGGAAGTACGGTGTGGCAAATGTGTTGTCCACGACCACAATCGCACCGGCCTCATGGGCGATACGCGCCACGGCTTCGATGTCATACACGAGCAAACGTGGGTTGGTCGGCGACTCGAGCCAGACAAGCTTCGGTCCCACCGCGACCGCTCGCGTCAGCGCATCCAGATCACTGAAGTCCACCCGCTCGACAATCGCGCCGAGGGGTTCAAACACCTTGTGCAGCAGCCGGAATGTGCCGCCATACACGTCCACCGGCACCACGATCGTGTCGCCCGGCTTCAGGTACGCCTGCAGAATCGCATTCTCAGCCGCGAGACCCGATCCGAACACCGCGCACTTCGTGCCGCCTTCGAGTTCGGCCAACACAGCCTCGAGGCGCTTTCGCGTGGGATTCGACGTCCGCGTGTAGTCAAAGCCCTTGTGCTCCCCGGGGCCTTCCTGCTGATAGGTCGTTGTCTGAAAGATGGGCGCCACCACCGCACCGGTGTGTGGTTCGGATGGCTGACCCGCGTGGATGGTCTTCGTGGCGAAATGCATTGTCTCTCTCCTGGTTAAGCGACCCGAGTGCCGGAGCTATCGAAGCTCCGCACGACGAGCGTGAGGTTGGCGCGTTGGGCGTGATCGATCGCCTGACGCTGGACGAGTGGACACCCTTGGTCTGCCATCGCGAGTGCTGTGGCGTACGAGAGGTGATCGATTAAGGCTGCGTCCGCTGATTCGCGCGGATCGGCCGTGAAATAGCCGGGGACGTCCTTGATGAGCTCGCAGCGAACGGCTCCGAGGGCGGCGGCGAGTGCGACGGCGGACCAGTCGGAGCCGCCGCGGCCAAGCGTGACAATCTGCTGGCGGCTTGTGGCGAGGAAGCCGGGCACCACCACAACTTCGCAGCGACCGAGCGCAGCCCGCAGTGAGAGTGGATTCAGTGTGAGCTCCCCTTGCGACACGCGCAGGCCGGTCTCGTGGACGTTGAATCCGGCCGCGGCGACACCTTCCGCCCGCAGCGCCAGCGTCAACAGCGCGACCGATCGCAGCTCGCCGGTGGACCACAGCAGGTCGAGCGCATCGCTGTCCGGCTCCTCCGTGAGCACAGCGGCATCTCCGCGAAGTTGATCCGTATGCCCCTCCTGCGCGGACACGACGGCGACGATGCGCAGTTGTGTGCGAATGACTTCGTCACGAAGGAACCGCGCGGTTGTGCGGTACGCGTCGAGATCGGTCAACACCGATCCTCCCAGCTTGAGGACCGCGACATCAGCCACGGGCCACCTCCCGCTCGGACGTCGCGCCGGCAAGAACGGGCAGCCAGGTCACGTGCACGCCCGTGGCCGTCAGCGCATCCACCGCGTCGGTCAGGGCCGACACCGGGGCGTCCGCTGTGATCACGGCACATCGCTCGTGATGTGACGCCACGAAGACAGCCGGCAGGTGGCGCGCGGCCAGGAACTCCGCAAGGTCGCCCACACTTGTCGCCACGTGATCCAGCGCGAGGAACCACGCGCCCTGCGGAATCTGCCGCAGCGCCTTGGCGATCGGCGGGCCGACCGGGCGGCGTGACGCCAGTCGTTGCCCCGACGCCACTTCCACCAGGTCGTCGATGATCGTCGCCGCTGTCACTTCGCGGCCGGCACCGGGGCCTGTGAACGTCACGGCGCTTTCGCCCACGCCCACGCGCAGCACATTCGCCACGTCGTCAAGCGCCGCAAACGGGTGCCCGTTCGGCACAAACGCCGGACCCACCCACGCGCCGGCGTGGGCATCACCGAACTGCGCGAGCGCAACAGGCTTGATGACGCCAGAGAGCCTTGCAGCCAGCGCGGCATGCCAGGGCTCCAAATCCGCAATCGACCGTGTCGGCAAGTCGCGAACCACAACATCGGCGTAACCGGCAAGGTGCAGGAGGATGGTCAGTTTCTCCGCGGCGTCCCGGCCACTCACATCGGCGTCGCTCGACGGCTCCGCGTATCCCCGCTCCACCGCCTCCACGAGCGCGGCGTCGAACGTCTCACCTCTCGCAATGCGAGACAGGATGAAGTGGGATGTGCCGTTGAGAATCCCGGCGAAGTTGCCTGCGCCCGAGGCCAGTGGCCGGCGCGCGAGTGTGTTCACACACGGGACCCCGGCCATCACCGCGGCTTCAAAGTAGAGCGACGTGTTGTGCTGGCGCGCGAGGGCCTGCAGGTCAAGACCGTGTGCAGCCACCAGCGATTTGTTCGCGGTCACGACGGGAATGCCGAGCCGCAATGCGCGTGCGACAAGGCCGCGCGCGGGCTCTATGCCGCCGAGGACTTCAACAATGATGTCGCAGTCGGTGAAGGGGAATTCGTCAGGGTCGGTGTAGAGGGGAATGTCGGGACCGACGCGCGGTTTGCCGAGATCGCGCGCGAGCGCGCCGACACACTTGACGAGGATGCCGGCATCACCGAGGCGGCCGCTGGCGCTGGTGGCCACCCGCGCCACCGCCTGCCCGACTCCGCCATACCCCAGCAACCCGACACGCACTACTTGCACGGAAACGTCGACTGTCGTCCCTGACACAGCGTCTTCCATCTCTCCCGGACCATCCGGGCAGGAATTAGCACCATGGGTGGATCTCCCACCCGGGTTGCTGTGGCATCGTCGGGCCTGTTCCCTCCGCCACTCGTGATAAAAGCCTGCGGTTTCGCGCGGGCAGAGCAAGACTACACAAGCTCATCTATGCATGTCAATACGTCGATGTAGGTGGCGTGGGTGGTGTAGGCGGGTGTGGGTCAGCGCACGATGCGCAGATACACGTGCCACGAGACGGGATTCCCGTAGCTGTCGCGGAGATTGGCGGGGGTGCGATGAAGGGTCAGATCGAGTCCGACCGCTGCGGTGGCCGAGCCGGACCGCCAGAGTTCGCGATCGGCGCCGACGAGCCAAGCCGCGACACGCGATCGGAAGTGGCGTTCTTCACCGGTTTCGGCGGCGTGGTCAAAGTCCACGAGGATGAAGCGGTCCACGAGTTCAGCGCGAGTGTAGAGCCGGGTACGGGCAGTCACGTGCAGCGCCCCCTCGGCAAGCGCCCCCCACTCGGTGTGATCCGATCGGTCGTTGCGGCCGACGGCTGCGGTCCACGACAGTCCTCGCGTCGTCGCTGAATGTGTACGCGCGTATTCGATCGATGCCGTGGTCCGCACAACGTCGCCGGGTTCCGCGGGTTCCGGTGATGTGAGCCAGCCATTCGACACCTGCGCCCGCCACGGGCCGCGGGTCCATGACAGCCGGGCGGCCACACTATCGAGTGAACCGAAGTCGATATCGAGCCTGTCCTCGTCCGGTTCACGACCTTGAAACACCGAGACATCAACTCCCCACCCGCGATTGACGACGCCGGCTGACACCACGCCATGCGTGATGTGTGATGAGTCCAGCATGTGATGCGTCAGCGGAGCCGTTGGATGAAACGACGCGGAGGCGCGATGCATGAAGGGAGTTGGGCCGAGCGCAGGACTGCTGACGATCCCGCCACTCACAAACACCGAGGTTGTGGTCGAGCTCATCCAGTCAAAGCGCGCATCCAGCCCCATCACGAGGTCGTGCGGATGTTGGTAGTCGCGCAAGGGCAACCCGTCGAGGGTCTCGCCTGACTGGAACACCTGCGCCGACCCGAGCCGCCGCAACGTGAACGGCTCCGCCGATCCCATCAGATTGAACGTCAGTCGCGATCGTGGAGTGACCCGTCGCGCGGAGAGCATCAGCCAATTCGTGGATTCGAACTGCCGGAAGTCAGCGAACTTGCGCTCCTGCAGATTGAGGGTCAGAAACGCCTGGGCATGCGCAGTAGCGGACCATCCGGATGGCGCCGGCGCTGCGTGATGTTCGTGTTGGGCGAAGGAGAGGGAGGGGAGGAAAACGAGACAAAGACAGAGACAGAGTAGGTGGTGTGGGTGGTGTGGGTTGCGTGGGTGAGACACGCGTCGCCCCTACTGTGCGTTGCGGTAGATCACGTATCCGATGACGCCTGCGGTGATGGTGAAGCAGGCGATGGCGGCCGACTTGAGCGCGGGCCGGTTGGGGGCCATGTGGAGGAACGTGAGACCGAGGGCCATCGACAACAAACCACCGGCTTCGAGATACGCGCCGGTGGTCACACGATACCCAGCCGCACCAAGCGCCAGGATGATGATGAGAGGTCGAGAGATCACGGCCCGATCTTACCGGAACCCCGCAACTCCGGGACTCCGGAACCCCGATACGTCGGGACCCCGGAACCCCGGAACTTCGGAACTTCGAGACTACTTCGGGAGGATCACGGTGTCGATGACGTGAATCACGCCGTTCGACGCCTTGACGTCCGTCGTCACCACGTTGGCGCCGTTGACCGTCACCTTGCCGCCCATCACACCGATCTTGACCGTCTGGCCGTTGACCGTCTTCACGTCCGCACCGTTCATCGTCACCACCTGCGCCGCGAGCACGTTGCCCGGCACCACGTGGTAGGTCAGGATGGCCGTGAGCTTGGCCTTGTTTTCCGGCTTGAGGAGGTCCTCAACGGTGCCCTTCGGCAGCTTCGCGAACGCCGCGTCGGTCGGCGCGAACACCGTGAACGGGCCCTTGCCCTTGAGAGTCTCGACCAGGCCAGCCGCCTGCAGCGCCGCCGCCAGCGTCTTGAACGAACCCGCCGCCACCGCGGTGTCGACGATGTCCTTCGGCGCCTGAGCCTTCACGCTCGAACCCGCCACCAGTGCCACGGCCGCGAGGGCGGCCACTCCGAATCGAATGATCTGCGTCTTCATGATTTCTGTCGTCTCCTGAAAAGTTGCTGCTGTTGTTTGCCGTTGTGGCCGCGACTTGTCAGTCGCAACCGTTTCATCGTAAGTTAAATACGTTTGATTCAAAGGCAATTGATTGCTTGAAAAGCAAGTCAGTTGCACTGGATGAAAACTTTGGGCACTATCGTGCCCTTCACGAAAACGAGGTGCATCCGTGCTGTCCCCGACGCTGACTGAAGGCCTGGAACGCTACGAAATCGGTCCAAAACTGCGAGCTTTGCGGCTCCGGAAGAAAATGGGCCTGGTCCAACTGGGCAAACACACGGGCCTGTCGCCCGCTTTGCTGTCCAAGGTGGAGCGAGGCCGGCTCTTCCCGACGCTCCCGACGCTGCTGCGCATCTCACTTGTGTTCGGAGTGGGGCTTGAGCACTTCTTCAACGAAGCACGCGAGAAGCCGACGATGGCTGTCGTGAGGAAGAGCGACCGCGTCCGCCTGCCCGAGCGCGGCGAAGGCGAACGAAGCGCGTACGCGTTTGAATGCCTGGACTATCCGGCCACCGAGCGCAAACTGAATGGCTACTTCGTCGAGTTTGAACCCGCCGACAAGGAGCCGTTCGAGCCGCACGTGCACCCAGGCGCGGAGGTGCTGTACGTGTTACGCGGCAA
This sequence comes from uncultured Solibacteraceae bacterium, assembly GCA_964559545.1. Lineage (GTDB taxonomy): Bacteria > Acidobacteriota > Vicinamibacteria > Vicinamibacterales > SCN-69-37 > SYFT01. The sequence goes on from CAZLJG010000017.1 coordinate 7,295, forward strand.
GTTGACTGTGAACTACGAGGGTGAAGACCATCTCCTGAACGAAGGAGACTCGATGTACTTCGACTCCAGCCGTCCCCACAGCTACACGCGCCACGGCAACATGCCGTGTTCGGCTGTCGTCGTCACGACCGCCTGACGAAAAGAGCTCGGAGGCGATTTCCAGCGCGAGCTACCTGGAAATCGCCTCCGAGCTCGTTTCGAGGTGCAACAGGCGGCGTTTGCGCCAGAGGCCGCCGCCGTAGCCACCGAGTTCACCGCTCTTGTTCACGACGCGGTGGCATGGGATGACAATGGCGATGCGGTTGAGACCGTTGGCACGGCCGACGGCGCGGACGGCGGCGCGATTGCCGAGGGCAATCGCCACGTCCTCATACGACCGCGTCTCGCCGTAGGGAATCTTGCAGAGCTCGGCCCACACGCGTTCTTCGAAGTCAGTGCCTGGCGCCACCACCGGCACCGAGAATTCACGCAACGTTCCAGCGAAGTAGGCCTGGAGTTCTGACTTCAGCGTGTCGAGATGCGGATGGTCCGCAGGGATGAGCGGCTGCTTGAAACGGCGCCGCACCGTCTCAAGCTGTGCTTCGAGCATGCGGCGGTCGGTGAACTCCAGCAGGTTGATGCCGGCATCTGTCGCGCCCGCGATCATCGGGCCGATCGGCGTGTCCATCCAACCCAAGCGCACAGCATCTGCACTCACCGCCTGCCCGGGTGCCGTACCGAACACCCGCGCAAACGCGTCGCGAAATCCGCTGTGACTCTCATACCCCGCATCAAACACCGCATCGTCCACTTCTCCGCCATGTTTGATGACGTCGAGGGCGGCGGCAAGACGCCGCGCCCGGCAGTACGCCTGGAAGGTCAATCCGTAGCGCGACGCAAAGTAGCGCCGCACGCGGGCGGGCTCGAGGCCCATCGCCGTCAGGTCGGCGTCTTTGACGCGGTCGTTCGGTGCGGCTTCGATCCGGGCGACGACACGGCGCACCCATTCGGGGTGATCGCCTTCGCCTTCGAGCGGGCGACATCGCAGACATGCACGGTACCCCGCGAACATCGCGTCCTTGACCGTGCCGAAAAACTCGACGTTCTCCGGCTTGGGCTTTCGAGCGGTGCAGGACGGGCGGCAGAAAATGCCGGTGGTCTTGACCGCGAGATAAAACACCCCATCGTAGGACGCGTCGCCCTTCAGATAGGCGCGCTCCATCTCGGGCCGCGTCGGCAGCGGCAGGGTGTCAAGAAGAGGAAAGTCGGGGGTCGTCATGGACGGAATTCTCCGTCCATCTTGCTACAAGCATCCACCGGAAACTGGACAAGTAATTTAAATGGAGCCCAAGGGCTTCAGCCCTTGGGACGACACAGGGGCTAAAGCCCCTGTGCTCCATTTTCGTGATCCAGCCAGGACGCGATCTGCTCGCGGGACCAGCGGTGGTCGTCGTTGAGGTGCACGAGGAGGGCGGCGAGGAAAATGCGTTTCTTGCAGCCCTCATGGGGGCACGGCTTCACGCGATCGAGGCAGTCGAAGAACCAGTCGAGGTCGCGCGTCGGGTGTGCGTGCCCCGGATCCTTCGGCAACCGATACATCGCCTCGTAGGCTGCACCGAGGGCACACGAAGCGCTCTTGCCGGTGTAGTACTCGCCGAATGCCTGTTCTGGACGACGCTCCGAACCGTTCCGGATGTAGTCCGCCAATGCGCGTTCACCCTGATGTGGCTCGACCATGCGGGAAGCCTAGCACTGACCGCTGGACGGAGGCGGACATGTCTCAGAACGGCTGAAATGGCGGCGATCCGAACCGGGGCGTCATCCACAGGGTGATCAACGGATACGCGTAAGCCAGGATCACCAGCACGATGCCGACGAGGGTCCAGAAGCCGAGGCGATCCCAGAGACCCTTTTCAGTCACCGGTTCGAGGGCAACTGCGAATTCGAACGCCGGAGCCTCAATGCGCTTGCCAGCCACCCATGTCGTCACCACCACGGCGACGAAACACAGCGCGCTCAGGAAGAGGACGATGCCGCCGATGGCACCGGCCTGCGCGAGATCTGCCCATGCACCGCCCTGTTCGCCGGCGAGCGAGGCCGAATAGACGCGGCGCGGCAGGCCGCGCAGCCCGGCGATGTGGAAGCTCGTGCTGAAGATGGCCATGCCGATGAACCAGAGCCACGGCTGCAGTCGCGCGAGTCCTGGGAGGGCCAGCTGGCGTCCGAGCAGGCGAGGCATGAGCCAGTAGGTGGCGCCCATGAATGTGAGTGCCGACGTGGTGCCGAGCGTCACGTGGAAGTGGCCCATGATCCACGCGGTGTTGTGCACCATCGTGTTCATGCCGTACGCGGCATTGATGGCGCCACCAAATCCGCCGAATGTAAACGACAACATCGCAAGAGCCATCGCCAGGAAGAACGGGTCCTTCCACGGCAACGTGCCGATCCAGTCAAAGAGACCCTTCGCCCCTTTCAGCCGGCCGGCGACTTCCAGCGACGCGATGACGGTGAAGGCCGTGACAAAACTCGGAAACAGGATCGCGAACGTCGTGATCGTGTGCGCAAACTTCCAACCTGCGCTGATGCCAGGATCGGTGAATTGATGGTGAAAACCAACGGGCGTGGAGAGGATGACGAACAAGATGAACACCATCCGCGCGAGTTTGTCGCTGAACAGGCGGCCACCAGCGATGCGCGGCATCACCGTATACCAGAGCACATAGGCCGGCATCAGCCAGAAGTACACGAGGGGATGACCGAACCACCAGAACAGCGTTCTGGCGATGACCGGATCGATTGTCTCCACCCAGCCCAATGACCACGGGATGAGCTGAAACAGCATCTCCATCGCCACACCCGCTGTCGCGAGGTACCAGACGATGATGGTGGCGAGGATGCCGTGTGTGGCCATCGGCACCGGTGTGTCGGGATGGTCCTTCTTCCATGACCGGTAACTGGCGATCACCACGCCGCCCCACAGCCACGAGCCGACAACCAGCAGCGTCGCGCCAATGTAGAAGGCCGGATGTGCCTGCATCGGCGGGTAGAACGTGTAGAGCACGGTGCTCTGGCCCGTGAGGATCGTGTATGCGGCGGCGGCGGTGCCGACGAGCGCGACCCAGAATCCCAGCCACGCGGTCCTGAGACCAACGAGCCTGCCGAGTTGCGCGTATGTAAGCGCGTATCCGAGGCCCATGATGAAGAAGGTGGTGAACACCAGCGCCATCAACACGCCGTGCGCTGTGACGGAGATGTAATAAAGCTGTTCGCTCCGCATCGGGAAGTTGAAATCCGCGATGGAGAGCCCCTGTAACACGCCCATGCAGGCAGCGACGGCGAAGGCCGTGACGGCAATAGCGATGTGGGTTGCGGCCAGTCGCGCCTGGGGAGTGCGGCCGATGACTGCGCCGCTCATCGCTGACCTCCCGTGGCATCGGTCACCGTGATTTTGCCGACCATCGCGTGGTGCATCAGGCCGCAGTACTCGTTGCAGGCGATGTCGTAGGTTCCGGCCTTTTTGAACGTGTAGGTGAACTGGCTGACGTAGCCGGGCACGGCCATCGCATTGGCGTTGGTGCCGACCACCTGAAAGCCGTGCACCACATCGGCGCTGGTGATGCGGAACGTAATCGGCGTGTTCACCGGCACTTCAAGGGGATCCGGGAAGAACCCGAACATTTGCGCCAGCACCGGCACGACGATGCGGCCGTCGGCCTCGACCCGCAATTTGGGATCTCCAAACTCCGGATGTTCCGCGATGGTGGCGGGGTTCACGACCTCAATGTGGCTTGGGGGCCGTACGGCTTGAGTCGCCGCGGTAATGGAGATGATGGCCAGAAAGGCCACGATGAGCCCCCCGGCGCCGAACATCCAGATGCGCTCGTATCGATCGACAGACATGTGGGGCTCCAGCTCAATGCGACGGGGCGCCGATCGCCAGGAAACGCAGGACGTACATGGCGAGCCAGCCGAGGGCGAACAGTGCGCCGAAAATGAAGACGATGGCGAAAGTGCCGCGGGGATGTTCAAACGGCACCGGGGCGTCAGGACGCTCGTCAGGCATGAGAGCTCTACCTCCGGAAGGACGTACAACGCGCAGACTAGCTGATCGCCGCCGATTCCGAAATTGCGAGTAAATGAGTCTTTGTTTCCCGCTATGATCGGGAGCTGACGACATGTCTACGCACACCATTCTTCAGTCCCTCCCCATCGGTGAACAGGTCGGTATCGCGTTCTCGGGTGGACTCGACACCAGCGCCGCGCTCCACTGGATGCGCGCCAAGGGCGCGATTCCATTCGCCTACACCGCGAACCTCGGTCAGCCGGATGAGAAGGACTACGAGGCCATCCCCAAGAAGGCGCTCGAGTACGGCGCCGAAAAGGCGCGCCTCGTTGACTGCCGTCGTCAGCTGGTGAACGAAGGCATTGCCGCACTGCAGTGTGGTGCGTTCCACATCACCACTGCGGGTGTGCCCTACTTCAACACGACGCCCCTTGGCCGCGCGGTCACCGGCACGCTGCTCGTCTCGGCGATGAAGGAAGACAACGTCAACATCTGGGGCGACGGCAGCACGTACAAGGGCAACGACATCGAGCGGTTTTACCGCTACGGCCTGCTCACCAACCCGAACCTCCGCATCTACAAGCCCTGGCTCGACCAGCAGTTCATCGACGAACTCGGTGGGCGCAAGGAGATGTCGGAGTACATGCAGGCGCATGGCTTCGGCTACAAGATGTCGGTCGAGAAGGCGTACTCCACCGACTCGAACATGCTTGGCGCCACGCACGAAGCCAAGGATCTTGAATTGTTGTCGACGGGCATCCAGATCGTTGATCCCATCATGGGCGTCGCGTTCTGGAAGGAATCGGTGGCGGTCAAGGCCGAGCAGGTGACCGTGCGCTTCGAGGAAGGCCACCCGGTGGCGATTAACGGGGTGTCATTCGCGGATCCTGTCGCCATGATGATGGAGGCGAATGCCATCGGCGGTCGTCACGGCCTCGGGATGTCGGACCAGATCGAAAACCGCATCATCGAAGCCAAGAGCCGAGGCATCTATGAAGCCCCGGGCATGGCGCTGCTGTTCATCGCGTA
>CAZLJG010000017.1:12375-22293 GCA_964559545.1 uncultured Solibacteraceae bacterium
GATCGAGCAGTATCGCGAGAACGGCCGCAAGCTCGGCCGCCTGCTCTACCAGGGCCGCTGGTTCGACTCGCAGTCGCTGATGCTCCGTGAAACAGCACAGCGCTGGGTCGCCCGCGCCGTCACCGGCGAGGTCACCGTCGAACTCCGCCGCGGCAACGACTACTCGCTCATGAACACGGACAGCCCGAACCTCACCTACAAACCCGAGCGCCTCACCATGGAGAGCGGCAAGGGCGAGTTCACGCCGCAGGACCGCATCGGTCAGCTCACAATGAGGAACCTTGATATCGCCGACACGCGCGACAAGCTGCGTGTGTACCTCGGCACGGGGCTGCTGAAGTCGTCACCCGGGTCGTCCATTCCGCAAATCGGCACCGGCGACAAAGAGAAAAGCTGATTGTCTTACGAGCTCAGGGATTTCTACGACGCGTCGGTCATTGCTGACATCGCGCGGGATATCAAGCGCGCGTACCCGGCGTTCAACGTGCGCGGGTTCACAAGAGAGTGCCTCGATGGATTGGCGCCGCTGTCGCTGACCGGGCGCGCGGCCCACATCGCTGCGGCCATGCGGCGGCATCTGCCGGCTGACTTCGACCAGGTGGCCGACATTCTTGAGCGGTCACTTGGTGACCATCACGAAAGCACCGAGTCGTTCGGCATGGCGCCGTTCAAGTACCTGCCGCATACGATGCTGACGGCGTCCGACGGCCTCGGGCACTTCGAGGCCTCGATGCGGTTGCAGTACGAGATCACCCAGCGCTTCACTGCTGAATTCAGCATCCGGGCGTTTCTGAATGCCCATCCGGACGCGACATACGAGCGGCTGGTGCAGTGGAGCGCCGACCCCAACGCACACGTGCGCCGGCTCGTCTCAGAAGGCTCTCGCCCGCGCCTGCCCTGGGCCCCGCGGTTGCGTCACTTCCAGAAGGATCCGAAACCCGTCCTCGCATTGCTTGAGCGACTCAAGGACGATCCCGAGCTCTACGTTCGCCGCTCGGTCGCGAACAACCTCAACGACATCGCCAAGGACCACCCCGACGTCGTCGTGGCCGTCTGTCGCCGCTGGCTGACTGAAGCCACACCGGATCGCCGTTGGATCGTGAAACACGCCCTCCGATCACTCGTGAAGGCCGGCCATCAAGGCGCTCTGGAGTTGATGGGCGCCGGCGCGAAGCCGAAGATCCGGCTCGACGGTGTGCGGATTACGCCGAAACGCGTCAAGAAGGGTGGCCGCGTCGAATGCACGCTCTCCCTGGTCAGCACCGCGCGCGCGCCGCAGGACGTGCTCATCGACTACGCGGTGCACTACATGAAGGCGGACGGCAAGACGAGTCCGAAGGTCTTCAAGCTGAAGCGGTTGACACTGGGTCGCGGCGAGGCGGCTTCGCTCAGAATCACGGTCAAACTCGCCGACTTGACGACACGCAAGCACTATCCGGGCGAACATCGAATTGAACTGCTGGTGAACGGGCAGAGGTTGCCACTGGGCACGTTTTCGCTGGTGCGCTAGTCAGCCGGGCTAAAGCCCGGCTGCTCCGAGCCCGGCTGCTCTGAACGGAACGGTGCGTATACTGGGCGCAGGAGTGTGGCCATGTCACGTGTGCCCCGATTGACGTCTCCCCTGCTTTCGATCGCTCTCACCCTCGTCTTCGCCGCCAGCGCGCTGGCGCAGGACACCTTCACCCCGCATCACGTCGCGAAGATTCGCACGGTCGCACAGGTCGCGATCTCCTCGGACGGGACCGAAGTCGCGTACGTCCTCGCGGTGCCCCGCATCCCGTTCCAGGATGACGATGGGCCGGCGTGGACGGAGTTGCATGTCGTGCGAGCCGACCGCCAGTCGCGGGCGTACGTCACCGGTGCGGTCAACGTGGCGAATGTGCGGTGGTCGCCGGACGGGAAGAGCCTGGGCTTTCTGACCCGGCGCACGGGTGACACGACCCGGTCACTCTACGTTGTGCCTCGCGACGGCGCCGAGGCTCGGAAGATCCTTGCGCACACCACCGACCTCGTCTCCTTCGAATTCAGTCCGGATGGAAAACAGATCGCCTTCGTCGCACGTGACGCCGCGCCACCAGAGCGGGCCGAATTGGTGCGGCGCGGTTTTTCGCAGGATGTCTTCGAAGAGAACCTCCTGATGCAGCGGGTGTGGGTCGCTCCTTTCGACGGCACCACCGCAGGCACTCCTCGCGTGATCAACGCGCCTGGACATGCCACGACAATCACCTGGAACGCCGCCGGCACGCGGCTCGCCGTGCTCTACGCCCCGACCGCGCTGGTGGATGACGACCTCATGGAGAAGAAGGTCCATGTCGTCGATCCGACGATGGGTGAGCCGGTCACGAAGTTCAACAACCCGGGCAAGATCGGACAGGTCGCGTGGAGTCCCGACGGCACGACACTCGCGATGGTCTCGGCCGCCGACATCAATGATCCGTCGGAAGGCCGGTTGATGGTCGCGCCGGCCACCGGTGGCGCACTCAGGGACCTGATGCCGACGTACAACGCACATGTGCGCGCTCTCGCATGGAAAGACGCCAACACCGTCGTCTACATGGCCGACTGGAGAGTGACGTCGGCGATCGGGGAGATTCGCAAGGACGGCACCGGCGAGGCGCGAACGGTGATTCCCGCCGGTGGTCCGGTAGTGGTCGCCATGGACCGCGCGGCGAACGGCACGGTCGCGTTGATCGCACACACGCCAACACATCCGGCTGAGGTGTACCTCCTCGACTCAAGCAGCCTGATGCCTCGCCGATTGACGGACAGCAACCCGTGGCTGGCGACGATGAAGCTGGCGAGACAGGAAGTCGTGAGTTTCAAGGCGCGCGACGGACTGGACCTTGAAGGCGTCCTCGTGCGCCCGCTTGATGAAGTGACGGGACGACGGTATCCGCTGATTCTGAACGTCCATGGTGGCCCCGAAGCGCGGGATGCACATGGCTGGGTGACGTCGTATTCAAACGCCGGCCAGATGGCGGCCGCGCAGGGGTTCGCGGTGTTTTATCCGAACTACCGCGGCAGCACGGGACGCGGCGTCGCATTCTCGAAGCTGGGCCAGGGAGAACCGGCGGGCAAGGAGTTTGATGATCTGGTGGACGCCGTGGATCACCTCATCAATATCGGCCTCGTGGACCGCGCGAAGGTGGGCATCACTGGTGGGTCGTATGGCGGTTACGCGAGTGCGTGGGGCGCCACGTACTACTCGGAGCGGTTTGCGGCGTCGGTGATGTTTGTCGGCATCAGCAACAAGGTGTCGAAGGTCGGCACTACCGACATCGCGAATGAGGAGTTCCACGTCCACGCGCTCAAGCGTCCGTGGGACGACTGGCAGTTCATGCTGGAACGCAGCCCGGTGACACACGTGGCGAAGTCGAAGACGCCGACCCTGATCCTGCACGGCACGGCCGATCCGCGCGTGAATCCGACGCAGTCGCTCGAGCTGTACCGGCACATGAAGCTGCACGGCAAGACCGTGCGCCTCGTCTGGTATCCGGGTGAAGGCCACGGCAACGCGCGCGCGGCATCGCGGCTCGACTACAGCCTCCGCCTGATGCAATGGATGACGCACTATCTCAAAGGCCCCGGCGGCGCACCGCCACCCGCGGACATCAACTACCGAGAGCGATAGCAGGGTTCACAACGACTATGACAACCCGATTGTTGACCACTGTGCTGGCCGCCACGCTCGCTACTGGGCTCTTCGCCTCACAGCAGGCCCCGGGTGTCTGGCCTGACTTCCTCGCGTTTTATCGTCAGGCGCTGACCCAACACGCCATCATCGGCAGTTCGGTCGCGCTGTTGGAGAACGGCCGCATCGGGCAGCGGGCGCACGAAGGCCTTCGCGATCAGAAAACCGGCGCGAGGGTGGATGACAACACGATCTTCCACTGGGCGTCGATCACCAAGACCTTCACGGGCATCGCGATCATGCGGCTGCGTGATGAGGGGCGCCTGACACTCGACGATCCGATCGTGAAATACGTGCCCGAGTTCCGGAAGGTGCACAACCCGTTCGGTCCGGTGGAACAGATCACGATTCGCCATCTGCTGTCGCACTCGTCCGGTCTCCGCAGCGGGACGTGGCCGTGGGGCGGACAGGAGTGGCATCCGTTTGAACCCCCCGGGTGGGAACAGCTTGTCGGCATGATGCCGTACACGCGCATCGAGTTTGCACCGGGCTCGAAGTATCAGTACTCCAACCCGGGCATCGTGCTCCTCGGCCGCGTGATCGAGGACCTCTCCGGTGAGCCGTTCGAGACGTACGTGGACAAACAGATCTGGCGCCCGCTCGGGATGACGCGTACGTTCTTCGACCGTGCGCCGCACCATCTGCGCAGCGACCGGTCACACAGTTACTTCGTCACCGATGCCGGCACGACCGAAGCGCCGTTTGATTTCGACACGGGCATCACGGTGTCCAACGGCGGCATGAACGCGCCCGTCGATGACATGGTGAAGTACATCGCGTTCCTGACCGGCAGCAGCGACGCCACCACGAAGGCACGTTACGACGCGGTTCTGAAGCGATCGTCTCTGGAAGAGATGTGGAAGCCCGCTGTGTCGGTCTCCTCGAACGTCCAGATGGGCCTGACGTACTTCCTGGAGCGTCACAACGGCCAGGACTTCATTGCGCACAGCGGTGGCCAGAACGGCTTCATTTCACACTTCTATCTGCACCCCGCCACCGGCAAGGCCTATCTCGTCGCGTTCAACACACAGACGACATCGCAGAAGAGCGGGAATGACCGCAACACGCGAGCGCTGGATGCGGCGGTCACGCAATGGCTGGCCGGGCGTTGGTTCTAAGCGATGGCGCGCTGCAGTTCAGCGCGCCCTACTTGATGACCAAACGCTCGAGCGCGATCAGTGACTTGTTCGCCCCGACCAGCGCCAACGTGTCACCTGGCTGAATCACCTCGTCTGCCGGCGGGCTGACGCTGGTGGTGTTCTTGCCGTCGACGCTGCGTTTGATCGCGATCAGGGTCAAACCGTGCTTGGCGCGCAGATCGATCGCGCGCAGTGATTTGCCGACGAACATCTCCGGCGCGGGGATTTCGATGATGCTGAAATCGCTCGACAGGCTGATGTAGTCGATCACGTTCGGTACCACCAGGCTGTGCGCCATACGGGTCGCCGCTTCGCGCTCCGGATAGATGACGCGATCCACACCCAACCGCTCAAGGATGCGGCCGTGCACCTCGGTCGTGGACTTGGCCACGATGTGCTTCACGCCCATTTCCTTGACCGCCATCACGATCAGAAGCGAGGCCTCAATGTTGGCGCCGATGGAAATCACGGCCACGTCCACGTCGCCGACTCCGGCCTCCCGCAGCGCCTTGGGGTCGCTGGCATTGAGAATCAGCAGGTGCGGCACCACATCGGACAACTCCTGCACGTGATCAGGATCCGAATCGATGCCCAGCACGTCCTGCCCAAGGCTGATCAACGTGGTGGCCATCGCGGCGCCGAAACGCCCGAGACCGATGACGGCAAATTTTCGCTTCACCATAAGTGCTATCCGATCAGAACGCGCCCTTCGGGATACCGCACGCGTGGCGCCGTCGCTCGGGCGGCCAGGGCAAACGCCAGCGTGAGGGGGCCGATGCGGCCCATGAACATCAGCAGACAAATCAACAGGCGGCCGGGGTCAGAAAATGACGCGCTGAGACTCAGCGGCGTGCCGGACACGCCCGTGGACAGCCCGACCGTACCAAACGCCGACACCGACTCGAACAACGTGCGCAGCAGGTCGGTCCCCTCAATCACAAGCAGCGCCCCGGCGATGAGGTTCACCGACAGGAACGCGATGAGACTGATGAAAAACGCCCGCGCGACGGCATCGCCGGGAATCCTTCGACCGAGGACGTGTGGTTCAGCCAGGCCACGAATGGTCGCCCACAGCGCCATCACCGTCACACCAAACGTACTGATCTTGATGCCACCCGCCGTGCCACCCGGAGCGCCGCCGATGAACATCAGAATCATCAGCAACAGGTAGGCCGGCGCCGTCAGCGCATTCATGTCAACCGTGTTGAAGCCGGCGGTGCGGGCGGTGATCGACTGGAACAACGCGGTCAGGGCTGCCTCGGGCCGCGAGATCCCCCCCAACGTCGCGGGGTTGCCGCGCTCCACGAGGTACAACCCCAGGGCCCCGATCACAATCAGCGACGCCGTAAGCATCAGCACAAAGCGCGAGTGCATCGACAACGACCGGCGAATCCTGAATCGCCACACGTCGGTGAGCACGAGGTACCCGATGCCCCCGGACACGATCAACGCCATGATCACCATGTTGATCACGGGGTCGCCGCGGAAATCCATCAGGCTCACTGAGAAGAGACTGAACCCGGCGTTGTTGAAGGCGGACACCGCATGGAACACGCCGAGCCACGCCGCATCACCCGCACCAAACTGGGGCCACCAGCGCAGCCACAGGATGACCGCTCCAACCGCCTCAATCGCCAGGGTCACCTTCACCACGGTGAGCGCAAACCGCGCCACGTCTCGCCGTGATTCGAGATTCAGCGATTCCTGCAACGAGGCCTGCTCGTTCATCGACACGCGCCGCCCGATCACCATCGCAATGAAGGTGGCCAGGGTCATGTAGCCGAGGCCACCGATCTGGATGAGCAGCAGAATAATCGCCTGGCCAAAGCCCGAGAACGCGGTCGGGGTATCCACCACCACCAAACCGGTCACGCAGACGGCCGACGTGGCGGTGAAAAACGCGGCAGACCAGCCCAGGGAGGCTCCGGTCGCGCTTGCCAGGGGGGTCGCCAGCAGGAGGGTGCCCACCAGGATGACCCCCGCGAAACCGGTCGCCAGCAACTGGGGCGGCGACAACTGACGACGACGCATGACCGGCCATGTTACATCGGGTGGATAGAATGGGGTGTGGACCCAGAATTGTTCCTGAACCGAGAACTGAGCTGGCTCGCGTTTAATCGACGCGTCCTGGCGCAGGCGCAGGACCCGGCCCATCCCCTGCTCGAACGGGTCAAGTTCCTGGCAATCGTCGGCTCCAACCTCGACGAATTTTTCATGATTCGTGTCGCCTCCCTGCTCCGGAAGCAGCGCACGAACACCGAGGATGTCTCCACCGACGGGATGAGCACCGAGCAGCAGCTGGCGCAGGTGCGCAAACAAGCCGCCGAGATGATGGCGCAGCAGGCGAAGTGCTGGTCGCAGGATCTGCGTCCGCAGCTCGCCGGTCAACATGTCCAGTTCCTCGAACCTGGCGACTACACACCGGCGATCACGCAATATCTCGAGGGATATTTCACGCGCGAAGTGTGGCCGGTGCTGACGCCACTCGCGTTTGACCCCGGGCATCCATTTCCCTACATCTCGAACCTGAGTCTGAATCTGGCGGTGGTCGTGCGTCACGGCGGCGAAACGAAGTTCGCCCGCGTGAAGCTGCCCGACGTGTTGCCGCGCTTCATTCCGCTGCCCGACCGGCTGACGGCCAAAGGCACCAGCGCTTTTGTGTTCCTTGAAGACGTCGTGCGGGCCAATCTCGGTCGGCTGTTTCCCGGCACCACGGTGAAGGGTGCGTATCTGTTTCGCGTCATTCGGGACGCCGACCTGGTGATTCAGGAAGACGAAGCCGACGACCTGCTCGAATCAATCGACCAGGGCCTGCGGCAACGCCGGCACGGAGCACTGGCCCTGCTGGCCGTTGAGTCCGGCGTGCCGCGCCGTGTGCTCGACATCCTGATCGAGAACTTCGAGGTCGAAGAAGAAAACGTGCTGCGCACCAAGGAGCGTCTGGGCTTCAGCGACTGGATGCAGCTGGCGAAGTTGCATCGGCCGGAACTGAAGTACCCGCCGTTCCAACCGGCACCGATCTGGGCTACCGCCGACGCTGAAACGATCTTCGACGAGTTGCGTCAGCGCGATCGACTCGTCCATCACCCATTTCAGTCGTTTGGTGCCGTCGAATCGTTCCTGCGCGCGGCCGTGGACGATCCCCTGGTCATCGGCATCAAGATGACGCTCTATCGCATTGGCGCCAACTCCCCGCTGATCGACTTGCTGTTGTCCGCAGCGGATGCCGGCAAGCAGGTCGCCGTGTTGGTGGAACTGAAGGCCCGCTTCGACGAACGCAACAACATCCAGTGGGCGCAGCGTCTGGAAGCGGCGGGCATTCACGTGGTCTACGGCCTCGTGAACCTGAAGACACACTGCAAACTCTGCCTGGTCATCCGGAAGGAAGCCGCCGGCATCCGCCGCTACGCGCATCTGGGCACGGGCAACTACAACGCGGTGACGGCGAGACTCTACACGGACCTCGGATTGTTCACATCGCGTGATGCGCTCGTCGAGGACGCGTCAGACTTGTTCAACTACCTGACCGGCTACTCGAATCAACACCAGTACCGCGAGTTGCTTGTCGCACCGGTGAGCCTGCGCAGCGGCCTGTCGCAGTTGATCGAGGGCGAGATCGCCGCCGCGGCTGACGGCAAGCCGGCGGGCATCATCATCAAGGTCAACGCCATTACGGATCCCGGCATGGTGCGCCTGCTCTACCGCGCGTCGCAGGCGGGTGTGCGGGTGGACCTGATTGTGCGCGGTGTCTGCGTCCTCCGCCCGGGCGTGCCCGGCGTCAGCGACCACATCACCGTCCGCTCCATCGTCGGCCGCTTCCTGGAGCATTCGCGGATCTTCTGGTTCGCGAATGGCGGCACGCCGAAGATCTACATCGGCAGCGCGGACATCATGGAGCGCAACCTGGACCGTCGCGTTGAGGTGTTGTGCCCGGTGGTGAACGCGGACATGGCCGATCATCTGCGGAATGTGGTGCTTGCAGCCTACCTGCGCGACACCAGTCGCAGCCGGGTGCTGACGGCGGACGGCACCTATGTGCCGCCCGCCGAAGGTGATGATCCCGGGGTCAACGCGCAGGACCTGCTGCTCGAATGGCAGGCCGCTGAGGCCCGGCTCGAGGTCTAGAACCCGGCGCCCAGGAGCACCGCGTTGATGAACAACAACGCGGTCGCTTCGGTGAACGCGCGATAATTCGGGTCTTCCGCAAACGCGATCACGTGGCCGCGACCGACGGGCACATGCATCAGGAACGACTTCTGCTGTACGAGTGCTTGCGCTTCGGGCCACATGAAGCCGGCGGCCACCACGCGATCCTTCGCTGCATACACGCCAACGTTGGTGCCCGCGTCGAGTTTGACGGGCATGAACATGCGTGAGCCTTCCATCACAACCTGAATCTCCTCGTCGAGGCCGGCCGAGAGCCAGTGTTCCTTGTCGAGTTTCACGCGGAGGATCGCACCGGCGGTGCCGTCCGGCGAGCCACGTTCGATCCTGATGGCCTGGTTGTAGTCGAACTTCTCGATGTCGATCTTGGGCGGCGTCTTCTTGTCTTCCGCCGCGCCGGCAGCCGACCCGTCGCGCTGCAGCAGGTGCGTCGGTAGCAATGCCGCACGTTCGCTGGCCGCCCACGCCGACGCCTGGCCGATCGTGATGAGGGTGCCTCCACGACCGAGCCAGTCGCGCAGACGGCGCATCTGGTCGTCGTTGAAGTTGTAGGAACCGGACGGCAACACCAGCACGTCATACAGGGCCAAGTCGATGCGGCCCATCGAGGCCGTGCGCACGGTCGTCACGGGCTGCTTCCAGCGCTGTTCCAGCGCATACCGAGCCCAGCCGGCCGACAGGCTTGACGTCGGCGCGTCCCAGGCCAGCAGCACCTTCGGCGCCTTGAGGGTCGCGACCTCGTTGCTGCCGAGTGAGACACCGGTGTCGACAAAGGCCGAATCGATGCCGTGGATCTGGATGCCATGGCGCGCTGCCGCGGCCCCGAGACGCGGCATGAGATCAGCGACGTTCCCCTGGATCCGGATGAACATCGACCCGCCCGGGCATGCCCGCCCACCGATCGTAAATGCCCGCGGCACACTC
>CAZLJG010000018.1:0-1639 GCA_964559545.1 uncultured Solibacteraceae bacterium
GAGATTCGCGCGCTGGCCCTGCGACGCAATGTCTTTCTTGTGGATGTTTATGCCGCGCTGAACACAAACATGAACCTGTACATCGGCGACGATCACCTGCATCCCACAGAAGCGGGATTCCAGAAAATCGCTGAGACGTTCTTCGATTCAATCAAGCAGCATCTGGACATCACGCCGCAAAGCGATGTCATGCGCCGCCGCTGACGCGCGCGAGAAACAGACCGACGCTCGACCGAAATTCATCCGTCCATTCGTGGCCGCCTGAGAACCTCACCAAGTCGTGGCGGATGCCCCGCTCGCGCAAATAGCTCAGATCTGATTCCAGTTTGTCGCCCGCGTACCACTCCTCGCGATCGCCTACGCCGATCAGCACTGGCGGCCAGGCCACGGGGGAGTCATCTTTTACGTCGGGAGGGATATCGCCGGCGAGCGCGACGATGCCGGCGGCTCGCACCGACGTGCGGAGCGCTGCGCGATAGGCCATCGCGGCGCCTTGGGAAAAACCGACAAGGACACAAGGGCTAAAGCCCTTGTGCTCCGTTGCGTCACGTGCACTCGTGCACGCGTTGTCCACGTACGCGATGTTGTCGGCGATGGCGAGTTCGCGGTCCTGACGCGTCATCCAACTCGCAACAACCTTGGAGTCGCCGCGCGTGTAGAAGGGATGGAGTGCCTGGATGGAGACCCGGGTCCAGCGATCGGCGCCTGGGATCAGGCTGAGCTGTTCGAGCATGTCCTCGGCGACTTGTGCGTAGCCGTGGAATCCAACCAACACACCGATGGGATCGGTCGCGCGGTCGATAAGGACGCGGCCGTGGACGGACGTGACGGGATTTAAAACATCCACTGTGGTCCCGGGTCCGGGGTCCAGGGTTCGGGTCCGATGGTCCAAGGTCCGGGGGTCCAGATCCAGGGTGTCTGAACCCTGGACCCTGGACCCCCGGACCCGAACCTCGGACCCCGGACCCGGGACCGAACTCGTCCCTTATTACCTAACCGCTGGCGCGACTGTGAGCGTGACGCCGTGTTTCGCGAGTGCCTGGCTGAGCGCCTGGGCGCGGGCGAGCAACGTGTTGGCTTCCGTCACTGCACGTGGCAGCGCCACTCGAACGTCGGCGTACTGCGACATCAGGGCGTCGCTGGGCAGATCGTAGAAGGACATGATCCGGCCCTTCACGGTACCCGCACGCGCGAGCAGGTTCGGGGAAGGCGCTCCGCCGGCAGCCCCGCCACCGAAGCCACCACCGCCGCCGCGACCACCGCCGCCAGCCGGGCCAACAGCAGGAGGCACGCCGAACTTCACGCGCACGGCATCAAACTCCTTCTGCACCGCCGCAAACTGCGTCTTCACGGCTTCGGGCACATTCGCCATGCCCGGAAGCTTTGTGCCGATCTCCGTCATCTGCGTGTAGAGGGGATTGAGCGCGTTTGCCACCGCCACACCGCGACCCTGCATCCGGTGCAGGTCCATCGCGACGTCGTAGTAACGACGACGCTGGACGTCGGTGAGGGGGTTGGCGGGATCAAGCAGCAGACTCACGGGCTTGGTGCCGGCGTTCTGGCCGTCCACGACGAGCGTCACGTTGTAGGTACCCGGAAGCACCCACGGTCCCTGGTTGCCGCCACCGCCACCAAATCC
>CAZLJG010000018.1:1739-9270 GCA_964559545.1 uncultured Solibacteraceae bacterium
GTGTTGTGACCCCAGAACTCGTCGTTCTGGTTGTCCATCATCCGCCACTGCAGCGTCGCACTCACCGAGAACAACGTGGCCGCTGAGGCCGACGCCTGCGCCGCCGCGTATTCCTGCACTGGCGCCAGGTTGTCGAGGATCCACACGGCGCGGCCGTGTGATCCGACGACCAGCGCGTTGTCACGCGGGTGAATCACCAGCTCATCGATACGCACCGTCGGTAGATTCGCCTTGAGACGACGCCAGGTCTTGGCGCGATCGAGCGTGACAAACAGTCCCGTCTCCGTGCCGGCGTACAACACGTCGCCGTTCTTTGTGTCTTCGAGCACGGTACGCACGACCTGCCCATCCAGACCGGTGATGGCTGGACGGAATGTCGCGCCGAAGTCGTTGCTCACCCACAGGTACGTCTTGTAGTCGTTCAGGCGATGCGCATCAGCGGCGACGTACACCGTGCCCGCGTCGAACTTCGACGGCACCACTTCAGAGACCCACGCACCCGCCGGGAATCCGGGCAGGTTCTTCGTGATGTTGGTCCAGGTCTTGCCGGCATCACGCGTCATGCTGACCACACCGTCGTCGGTGCCGGTGTAGTAGACGCCGGCGGTGTTCGGAGATTCGGCGAGGGCCACAATCGTCGGCCACGACGTGATGCCGTCATTGGCCGAAATGCGGATTTCGCTGCCGCGTTTGCCCATGATTTCGATTTCCGTGCGGTCGGCGTTCGTTGTGAGATCGGGGCTGATGACCGCCCACGAATCGCCGCGATCGTTCGAACGGAACACCTTGTTCGCGGCCACGATCAGCGCGGTGGGATCGTGCGGCGAGAACACCATCGGCGTGTCCCAATTCCAGCGGTACGGCAGCGCGCCTTCTTCCGGGCCCGGCCGCACGGTTTCAAAGCTCGGGCGGATGTTGGTGGCTTCACCCGTCAGCGCGTTCTTGCGCTGGATGTTGCCGTTCTGCGACTCCGAGTACACGTAGCGCGGATCGTTCTGGTCGATGAGGACCACGAAGCCGTCGCCGCCCTGCACCTGATACCAGTCACTGTTCAGGATGCCCTTGGTGAAACGCGTCTTGCTGGGGCCGCACCAGTTGTAGTTGTCCTGCAGACCGCCGCACACACGGAACGGCAGCGAGTTGTCCACACTCACGTGATAGAAGAGCGCGAGCGGCAGGTTGTTGTGCTGGTTCCACGTCTTGCTCATGTCGTACGACACGGAGACGCCGCCGTCGTGGCCGATCAGAATGTGATCCGGATTCGCCGGATTGATCCAAATCGCATGCACGTCGTCATGTGTGGCCAACGCGGCGTCCGTCGCCATCGTGCGGCCACCATCAATCGTCATCTGCAGGCCGACGCCGCCGTAGTACACGCGGTCCGGGTTGTCCGGATCAATGTTGAGCTGGCTGAAGTACATCGGACGCGGGTTGTTGTTGCTCACCTGACGGAACGATGCGCCGCCGTCGTCTGACCGCCAGAGTCCGGTGCCGCCGCTCAGGCCCGCGGGCTGCGCCGCACCCCGACCACCGGCCGCGCCACCGCCGCCACCCCCGCGACCACCGCCTGCCGCTGCCGGCGTCGGCGCCTCGACGAGGACGTAGACGATGTTCGCGCTGCGACGATAGACATCCACGGCCATGCGGCCGAGCTCGCCCGTCGGCAAGCCGTTTTCGACTTTTGTCCAGGTCTCGCCACCATCGGTGGACTTGTGAAGGCCACTGCCCGGGCCGCCGCCGTTGAAGCAGCACTGCGAGCGGCGGCGCTGATAGAGCGTCGCCCACATGATGTTGGGATTGGTGGCCGACATCGCGAGGTCATCCGCACCGGTGTCGGCATCACCCGACAGCACCTTGCGCCAGGACTTGCCGCCGTCGGTGGTCTTGTAGACACCGCGATCACCACCGGGCCCGAACACGGCGCCAACAGCGGACACGTACACCACGTCGTTGTTGTCGGGATGAATCAGGATGCGATTGATGTGGTAACTCGTGTCGAGCCCCATGTGCGTCCACGTCTGGCCGCCGTCGGTGGACTTCCACACGCCATTGCCCCACGACACACTCTGGCGGTTGGAGGCTTCACCGGTGCCGATCCAGACCAGATTCGGGTTTGTCTGTGAAATCGTGACGTCACCGATCGCCATGTTGCCCTTGTCCTGGAACAAGGCGTCGAACGTCGTGCCGTTATTCACGGTTTTCCACACGCCGCCGTGGGCTGTGGCCACGTAGTAGATCGACGGGTTCTTCTCGTAAACGGCCAGGTCTGAAATACGACCGGACATCGTCGCAGGGCCAATCGACCGGAAGTGCAGGGTGTCGAGCGGGTCGACAGCCGCCTGGACGGCAGCGGCGGACCGGCCTTGCACGACAGAACCGGCAACCGCCACGCCGACGACCAGCGCGGACAACACAAGGAGACGCAGGGACTTGATCAAGATTCAACCTCCAGAGCGGCGCGTGAGTGACGCGGGCGTGCGGATTATAGCCCGGCAGGTATGATCAACAGCCATGACCAGCCCCGTCGCGCCCCGATCCCGCAATCGTGCCGAGATCCCTTCCGAATACACCTGGAACCTCGCCGATATTTACCCGGGATGGGAGGCGTGGGAGTCCGAACGCGAGGTTTTTGAACAGCGCATCGCGGAGTACGCCGCGCTCAAGGGCACACTCGCACAGGGTGCCAGCCAGCTGCGCAAGGCATTCCAGCTCAACGACGCGATGGGCCAACTGGCGCACCGCGTCTACTTCTATCCCTCGCTGCGGTACGACGAGGACCAGCGCGACAACTCCATCAACGCGAAGAAGCAGCAAGTGGAATCGTTGTTCGCGCGCTGGCAGCAGGCCACGTCGTGGCTCAGCCCCGAACTGCTGACGATTCCGCTCGAGACCGTTCGCACGTGGCTCGATCAGGATACCGAGCTCGCGTTGTATCGTTTTGCAATCGAGGAAATTTTCCGCCAGCAGGAACACGTGCTCGACGAACCAGGCGAGCGGCTGCTGTCCCTCGCTGCGCGCGTGACCAACGCGCCGAACGAGGCGTACTGGGCGCTCTCAACATCCGACGCCAAGTTCCCCGAGGTCACGCTCTCAACCGGCGAAACGCAGACGATGTCGTACGGCCAGTACCGCGCAGTGCTCGCCACCAACTACAACCAGGCTGACCGGCGCATGGCCTTCCTTGCGCACTACGGCACGTACGCGGCGAATCTCAACACGTACGCGTCGCTGTATCACTCCGTCTGCCAGCGCGACTGGTTCCAGGCGCGCGCCCGCGGCTATGCGAGTTCGCTCGAGGCGGCGCTGCACGGCAACGCCATTCCAACCTCGGTGGTTGAGAACCTGATCGAGACGACACGCAACGGCACGGCGCCCTTGCAGCGGTACCACTCGCTCCGTCGTCGCATGCTGAAGCTCGACCGGTACCACCCGTACGACTTCACCATTCCAATCCTGCAGTGGGATGCGCGATACGACTATCAGGCGATGTTGCCGGCGATCGTCGAAGCCGTCGCACCGCTCGGCGCCGACTACCAGGCGCGCATGAAACGCGGCTTCTCAGAGCGCTGGATCGACGTCTACGAAAACGACGGCAAGCGCAGCGGCGCGTATTCCGCCGGCGTGTATGGCGTGCATCCCTACATGCTGATGAACTGGACCGAGACGCTAGATGATGTGTTCACGATGGCGCACGAGATGGGCCATTCGATTCACACCATGCTCTCGCACGAGACGCAGCCGTACGTCTATTCGGATTACACGATTTTTGTCGCGGAGGTGGCGTCGACGCTCAATGAAGCGCTGCTGCTCGACCACATGCTGGGTCGCGCGCAGAGCCGGGACGAACGTGTGGTGTTGCTGCAGCACGCGATCGACTCCATCACCAGCACGTTTTACACGCAGGTGATGTTCGCGGATTTCGAACTGCAGGTGCATCGCCGCGTCGAGCGGGATGAACCCGTCACAGCGGATGTGCTCAACGGCATTTACAAGGACCTGTTCGTCGCGTATTACGGCGATTCGGTGGACATGGAGCCATTGACGCCCGCGACCTGGGCCCGCATCCCGCACTTTTTTAATTCGCCGTTTTACGTCTACCAGTACGCGACGTGTTTTGCGTCCGCAGCGAAAATTGCGACCGAAATCATGGAGGGGCCGGCGGAGTCGCGTGAAGCCGCGCGCACGCAGTACTTGCGTCTGTTGTCATCAGGCGGAAACGACCATCCGATGAAACAGCTCGCCAAAGCGGGCGTGGATCTTTCAACACCAGACACCATCCGCGCGGTGGTGTCTCAGCTGGATCGACTGGTCACGCAGCTCGAACATTCCACCCGCTTGGATTCCTGATTCACCTGCCCGGATTCCGGGCGACAGACAGAGTTGTCACACCGCGGACACAACCGCCGTAAGTCCTTGTGTTCACACGCCAATCAGCTGCTCGGCTGATGTCGCTCTCTCGGCGTTCCTGTACGGCACAAGGTTTTCTTATAGGGAGGTGAAAGGCCCCCACTCACACACATGGGAATTCTCGACAAACTCAAGCCGCAGCCCCGCTGGAAGCACTCTGACCCCGCAGTACGTCTCGAAGCGGTCCGGGAGCTCACCGACGAGATGGAACTGGCCGAACTGGCCGAATCCGATGCCGATCCAAAGGTCCGGAGAGCGGCAGTGGCTCGAATTGCTGACCCGGCGGTACTGGGCCGGTGCACCGGGGATGCCGACCAGGGTGTGAAGGACGAAGCCGCCGACCAGTTGGCGGCGCTCGCGCAGGATGGGTCAGACCCAGCCAGAGCGGTGGCGGCAGCGAATCTGCTGACAGACAGCCGCCGGCTCGCAAACATCGCAAAATCAGGGACTTCCGAGACTTCAGACGCCGTGCGCGAGTCCGCGCTGGCCCGAATTTCCGACGAGCGAGTGCTGGGCGCCGTCGCCCGTCACGCCAAGGTCGAAGCGATTGCCCTGTCGGCCCTTGGTCGTGTGACCGCGGCGGACGAACTGCTCGACACCGTGCTGAACAGCGACCACAAGGACGTCGCCCTTGCCGCGTTTGACCGCGTCGTGGACGCCAACTCGCCAGATCAGGCGCAGCTGAAGTCGATCGAAGCCCGCAGCCAGCAGAAGGCGGCCGCCAAGCGTGCCCGCACCATGTTGCAGGCGATCGAAGACGCCGAAAACGCGCGGCGGGCCGCGGAAGAAGAACAGCGTCGCCAGGAAACACTGCTGTGCGACGCCGTCGAAGGCGCGGCGGTCATTGCCGACGCGGACCGCGCCGAAGCTGACCTCAGCCGGCTCGAAACGGCGTGGCAGACGATCGTGTCGCCGGACCCGGCCGCGGCCAAACGGTTTGCCGCCGGCGCAGACGCCATTCGCGCACGCATCGCGGAGAAACGTCGCGAAGTCGAAGCGGCCGCCGAAATGGCGCGCCAGCGTGGTGAAGCCATTGCCTCGCGCGAGGCCCTTTGCCAGCGCGTCGAAACCATCGAAGGCGAAGACATCCTCGCCCAGCTCGTCCCCATCGAAGAGGAGTGGGCATCGCTCACACCGCTCGTGGGCAACGGCCCGGATGCCACGCGACTGAACGACCGCTTCACGGCGGCTGTGGCGTCCTGCCGCAAGCGGCACGCGCTCGGCACCACGCTGGTCGAACATCGCGGGACGCTCGAAACTCTTGTCGTGGAAGCTGAAGCCCTGCCCGCCCGGGAGGATGCGGCGGCGGCCGAGACACGGTGGACGTCCCTCGCGCGCGAAGCCAGCGCGCTTGTGGATGCTCTCGCCGGAGCCTCTCGGCCCGCCACCGACCTGGCGGATCGTCTGAGCGTCGTCTCACGTGCCTTCGAGGCGCGTGAGACGGCGGCTCGGGAAACGGCCGCGAAGGCGCGCCAGGATCTGGCGACGCGCGTGCAGCGCCTGACCGAACGCGCCAAGCGCGTGGCGGAAGCCGAAGCCGTCACGTTGCGCGAGGGCGAACGGTTGATGCGCGACATCACGACGATGCTCGAGGAAGCGGGCACCGGGGAATCCACCAAGGAGATCAGCGACGCCGTCGCCGCACTTCGTGCGCAGCAGGAAGCCGTCGCGCCCAAGGTGAAGGAACTGCGCGACATGGACGAATGGCGCCGGTTCGCCAACGCCCAGCAGCAGGAACAGCTCATTGCCATGGCGGAGGCGATCGTCGCCTCGCTGAAGGCCGATGAAGAAGCCGGCAAGACGTCCGAGTTGGCAGCGACCGCGAAGGCCCTGCGTGAGTTCCACCTGCGCTGGCAGGAAGTGGCCGATGCGCCGCGCCACTCCGCACAGCGTCTCTGGGATCGTTTCAAGACCGCCACTGACTTCATCCGCAGCCGCTGCGAGGTGTACTTCGCGAAGCTGAAGGAAGAACGCGGCGGCAACCTCGAACGCAAACAGGCGCTCGTCGAGGAATCCGAGAAGCTGGCCGAGTCCACCGATTGGGCGAAAGCGGCCGCGCGTTTCCAGGAACTCCAGACCGAATGGCAGACCGTGGGCCCCGTGCCACGCGACGCCGCGCGCGATCTCGCACAGCGGTTCCGCACCGCCTGCAACACCTTCTTCACCCGTCGTCGTGACGACCTCTCGTCGAAGAAGAAGGAATGGAACGACAACCTCGAGAAGAAGGAAGCGCTCTGCGCTCGCGCCGAAGCCCTGGCGGAATCCACGGACTGGGATGCCGCGTCTGCAGAACTGAAGCGGATGCAGGCCGAGTGGAAGACCATCGGTCCCGTGCGCCGCAACAAGTCTGAAGTGGTGTGGAATCGTTTCCGCGCCGCCGCCGATCTCTTCTTCGAGCGGTACCACAACCGGCACCGCATCGCCCTGCAGGGCAAGATCGCGGAATACGAAGGTCTGGTCGTGTCGCTCGAAGGCCTCGCGGCTCTCGAAGAGGCGCCGGCCGATCTCGCCGAACAGGTGCAGAACCTGCGCGCGACGATTCAGAAAAATCCGCCGGCACCGAGTGACGCCCTCAAGGCGCTGCAGGAACGCTGGAAGGCGTCACTGGCGACGCTCACGCAGAAGTTCCCGGCGGCATTTGCCGGCACCGACCTCGATCCGGCTGCGATCATTCAGCGCATGCAGAAACTGGTCGCCAAGATCGAAGCACTAATCGACGAAGACGAGAAGCCCGCGTCCACGGCCGGCAAGTCGGCCACCGAACTTCTCGCAGAACGGCTCCGTTCCGCCCTCGCCAGCAATGCCATGGGCAAACGCGCTGACGACTCGAAGTGGCGCAACGCCGCCACGGCAGTCGACGATGCCAAGGCCGCGTGGCATCGTCTGGCCCCCGTGCCGAGCGAAGAAGCCACCGCGCTGGAGGCCAAGTTCAAGGCGGCCTGCAAGCGCGTCATGGATCAGGTGAAGCTCCACGTGAGCCCGCCTGTAGGGGGCCCCGGCGGCGGTTTCGGAGGAGGCCGCCCCGGGAATCCCTCTGGGTCCAGAGGTCAGGGGTCCAGGGTCCAGGGTTCGGGTCCAGGGTCCAAAGGTCCGCGGCGTGAAGACCGGGAGCTCTCGGCGGTCT